>CAXYUU010000058.1:0-12027 GCA_964292015.1 uncultured Acetobacteroides sp. | reverse complement strand
GTCGACCATTCCTTTTTTAAAAAGTTATTAAACTTGTAGGAACCGCTATAGAAAAAGTCTTCCATTTCACTGGCATTATCATATCCCCACCAGCGCGATTCAGGTGCTAAATTCAAATCTTCGAAGGTTGCAACTTCAGCAACACCTTCTACCTTTAATATGAATTCGGCTGACGACTCCTGCCCAAATGCATCTTTTGCCGTTACCAGGTATTTTCCTGTTGATTGCGGTAAAATATCCCAAACATCACCTGTGTACTCCCTTTGGGTTTTAAGCTCTTTCCATTTTACAGATAGGGGTAGTGCGCCACCTCCAAAGTCTGCTTTCAACGTAAACTTCTCATTTTGGAGTGCCGAATACTCGTACTTCCCTTTATAGTACAGCACTTCGGGTTCCCCACTAAAGTTGTCAATGTCGAAGGTGCTCGAAGTGGCATCAAATTCAACACCTGTAAGATTACCTTGATCGAACTGGCAAACGTAGGTCCAATTTTCAGAGGTAACAGTTTTCTCCTCTGTCTTCAAACCATCACCCGTAATTCCCCTAAAGGTAACCGGCGATGTGCTGCGCAGGTAGAATCCGTTTACCGGTAAACCCTTTTCGGTATTGGTTAAAGTAATATTGGCGAGTATCTTGCCCTCGTGTCTGACAAACATGGACGATTCCTTAATTCCATCGCCCTTAACCACCTTAAATCCTACAAATTTGGCCGTGCCGTCAGTAATCTCAGTGCTATTTTCATTCTGCTTTTCGAAGGTCGATACCTCGGTAGGACGGTAAGGAGTTTTAAAGGTCACTTGGGCTACATCAGATATGTTGCCAAATACGTCCTCCAGAGTTATAGCGGTAACATACTCCGTATTCTCTTTTAACTTCTCCAACTTTAATTCTAGCTCTTGCTTTGCTGTTAGCGTAGTTGCACACCCCTTATCCTTTAGCTGTACGGCCGTAGGCAATTCAGCTCCGGCTTCACAAAGTTGATAGTAGCACTTGCCACTTTCGTTGGCATTTACCACCACAATAGCCGTACTACTGGTAAGCCCTTTTACTTTGGGATAACCCTCTAGCAGGCTTGGTGCTACTATATCGGGCGCATTATACTCATCGGCACCTACAAATGGGGCGGTAGCATCGCGTTTGTCACCATCAAAATCTTCTTTAACCACATCTAGCGGCGTGGCAATATTAAAGCCTTCCGAACCTTTAAGATGCAGGTCTTCAATCGAGTAAAATTCAGACTTCTTATCAATCGACTTAGTATCCGTAGCCTTGCTGCTCCAATCGGTGTACGAAGCAATAGCGCTAGTTCCTATTTTGGCAAGGGTACTAACCGATGAAAAATAGCCGTTACTTTCGAATGTGGTACCTCCCTGGTAGCCGTCGCGGTTAATGTAAATAGCCGATCCTCCTGCTACATTTTGAAATAAGTTATTAGCGACATCTACCTTGCTCACATCTTTTCCCTCCAACGAGAAGGCTCGCGAATCGGAGGACTGTCCGCTAACCAAAATGGTATTGTAGTAAATGCCTAATCCCCGGCACTCCGTACCTAGAAGTATTCCTGATTCTTGACCGCTAGCACCAACAATGGAAATCTGGTTGTTGGCCAAAATGGTTGCGGCTCCCGTATCATTTTGAATTGGACGACATTCAATACCTTTTGCCCCAGGGGCTTTTGCTATATAAATACTATTTTTGTTGACCTTGCTACTACCAATTACCCTGTAAAGATCCATGCCCTGAAAGCCGCTTTTGGTAGTACTGTAATTCTTTATGCGATTCCCCTCAACGGTTAATCCCCTTTCATCGGTAACATAAATCGATTTTGAGCCCTGATCAATAAGTATGTTGCCGCGTATTGTAGCACCTTCCTCCTTGGTCAACCCAACGTAACCGGTTCCTCCAACGTTAATCCCGATGTACCCCCCTTTTAAAGTATTACCATCAATGGTGATGTAATCATTATTCTGTCCATCAATATTGTTGGCTTTTGTTTTAATGAGGTTGATGTCTTCGGAGTAGTTGGTGGTCATTTTAGCGCTGAGCTTATTTCCCGTTATGCTTACGTGTCTACTAGTGTTGGTAACGTAAAGTACGGACTCAAACTTGGCATCGCTGGTTGCAATGCTCATATTTTCAATGCTGATGTAGTCAGCACCAGCAATGTTGAATACGCCGTATGGATCTTTTCCGTATTCAGGTTCTTTGTAGCTATCAACCTTAATAGTTACATCTCCAGCCTCTCCCGTTTGCGACTTGAAAACAATTCGGGCATTCTCCGATGCACCGTCAACGTGGGGAATGGTAACAATTTCGTTGTACTCGCCCGATTCTACTAGAAATGTAACGTCACCCTCAATGCCCAACTTAATAGAGCTAACCGCATCGGCAAATGTTTTGAAGTTGGCCGTGGCACTGGCCCCAATGGTAAATATCCCCTTAACTCCTGCCGTAATACTACGACCTCCTGCTGGGTTTCCTTCGGTTATCGTGTAGCTACTCCTCCCACCTTCGACAGCAACAAGCGAAGCGTCAATTTCGGTATTGGGAATTGCAGTAACCTTGGTATCTACCACAATCCAGTAGTAGTAAGTATCAGGGTGGGCAATTTTTTGTCCTACGGTTACCTCAACGTTATCTCCTGTTACAGTAACGGGTTCACCGAGCGGTTGTGTTGCCGCAAAGTAGTCATTGGTGCCCGTATAGTACACCCTCATATTTTTAATAGAAGAGCTATTATTTAACTTGAACTTCAGCTTGTCGAGCGCAACCTCGCCCTTATCGCCATCGGTAGCTACGGCAACCTTAAGCAGCAACTCCTCCTTACTTCCTCGCACTACAGTACCGGTAGTAGGATGGCTAGCTACAATGCTGGTAACCTTTAGCGGCTGCGGTATTACGGTAGTTACCGAAGCCTCCCATCCTAGATTGTTTACGCTTTTATCCGATTTAAAGTGGATGGTCAGCGCACCGTCATCCGACGTGGATACGATCGCTCGCGGAGGTGTTTTCCCAAACGGCGTAGCTATTAGCTTTTCAGAACTTACCTCTTTCCCGGCATATACCTCAAACTTATCGCCCTTCTCCAAGTTAAAGGCGTTAAAATCAATCTTAATGCTCTTTGTTGGATCAGCAGGTACAAAGGTTACCGTTCCATCGAATTTGTTGCTATGGTTCTTCTCCTTTCCACCATCATCGTAGAACATCAGAAAATCTTCGACTGTTTTGGTGGAATTTACACCAGGGGCAAGCAGCAATTCGTTAACAACACGTCTGCTTCCATTCGGATCGCCTGCTGTTGCCTCAACGGTTTTGCTGTCGTACTGCAGGCTGGTGCATGCGGCGTCGATCTCGGTGCCGTTCTTGGCATTCTCGGCAACGTCGACGGCCAGCCAGTAGTAGGTCTTGCCTTCGGGTAGATCTTGCTTACCTTCCAGCTTAAGGGTTTCTTGAGGGTTATCTACCGTGCTCCACAACGTGGCGGTGGAGAAGTCGGGCGAGGTGCCCGTGCAGTACAGCTTTGCCTTGGTTATTGCCGACGCGCACCCCTTCATGCTTAGGTTGAATGCACCCAGCGTTATGGGGTTAAGGTTACCATTTGCCTCTACGCATATGCGAAGTAGCGGCATGTCTACTGCACCGGGTCTTACCGTTTCGAGAATGGGCTGCTCGGCGTTAAGCGCCGTTACCTTCATGTCGGTAGGCTGGTACTCCTTTACGCGTGCTTCCCATCCGGCTGCGGTATAGGCTGATTGCATCTCTTTAGCATTAAACACAACGGTTATTGCACCGTTTTCTGCCTTAGATCGAAGAATCTTACCGGGTCCTGTTTTTGCATCCTCGTATTTGTCGAGCTTCCAGAGCAGCTCAGAGGCCTTTGGTAGGGTTCCACTGTATACCTCAAACTGAGCCCTAGCACCAGAACTCCTCTGTGCGAAGTACACATCGAACTTATCGAAATCGAGCTGGATGATGGTCCCCGGGGTTATAGGGGTAAAGGTTACAACCTGCGCTTTGGTGCTTCCGCTATACTTTCCACCAAGTCCCTTGTTGTCGTCGGTGAATCCCCACTCGCCGTTAATCTTCTGGGTGTACGTGCCCTCCTTCATCCTGTAGATGTTGCTTACGGTATGGCATCCGAAGGGGTCGGTTGTAGACGGGGTTACCGTTTGGCCGCTTAGCGTAACCTGCTCGCAGGTGGCGTCAATCTTGTGGCCGTTGGTGGCCCTGTCGGATAGGTTGTAGGTAAGCCAAAAGTAGTTATCACCCTCCCTTAGAGGCTGTGATGCATTTAAGGTGAATTCGCCACTCAAATTGGTAGCACCACCACCTACCTTGGCAGCCTTACTAAAATCATTAGCTTGTCCCGAGCACCATAATTCGGCCAGCGCAATATCTTCAGCTGCGTTATCGCTTCCCTTGGTGGTAAAGCGGGCTGCTTGGAGTATCAGCGGATCCTTGGTATTCTTGGTGGTAATGCGCAGCTTAAGCGCATTAAGGTTGGTGGTTCCTGCTGCTGCCTCGTACTTCGTCTCCTGCGAGCAGTCGGCAGTTTCTAAAGCCATTGGCTCGGGGGTAAACTCCTTCACCACAATATGCCAGCCATCTCTTGGTATCCCAGTTTTAACCTCAAAGCTTATGGTGAGCGACCCATCTTCTGCCCACGACTTTAGCACACCGGGGCTCTTAAGGTATTCGCCCTGAAGTTGTGCGTCATCTACCAATTTCCCGTTATACACCCTAAAAATATCGTTGTAGCCAACTGTCGAGGTGTTAAAGATGTCGAACTTCATAAACTCCAGCATCACCTTTTTGCCCGGCGTGGTTGGGGTAAAGGTGATAGCTCCCTTAAAATCTTTACTGCACTTTCCACCACTACCACCATCGTCGTAGAAGTTAATATCCCGATCAACGGAAACTACCTGATCGCTACTTGTAATCCGAACCTCGGCAGCATCAGCCTCCGTGCCTTCTGCTGCAAGTATGGCAGCATTATTGCCGTTACTGAAACCTTGCCGAAAGGATTCCTCTTTAAACGGATTGATATGCTGTTCAGCACCTGCCCTTGGAGGTTCAAACAGCACATGGGCAGCAAAACTCATACTCCCTGCCAATAGCAGCAGGACTATGTAAAAAACTTTTTTCCGATACATAGATTATAGTGAATGGTTAAAATGCTATGCTTTCCGGAAATAGATGCAGAGAGGGGGGGGTACGTAAATAGAAAGGAGTTTACACAGAAAAGAAAACCTTTCTACTTTGCCCTAACTCCCGAAGGCAAAATATTTCCATTGTAAACTGGCAGGTTTTCTGACTTATCTCAACCGTTGGCACCTTCCCATCCGACGGGCGTGAACCCTTTTCGGACAGTGGTATGAAGCCTTGGTTACCGAGAATTACAGCAGCGGGTACTGTTCAGGAATTACACCTGATTCCCTTTTCATCGCGCTTGCATGGTTTGCAAAGGCACGACACCAATTATGATAGTACAAACGTAATACTTCATTGTGACAAAAAAGCAGGAGTAAACATGTTATTAAGCTTAATGAAACTTATGTTTTGAATCCACGTCAAAGGCGTTTGATGCCGTATATCTTCGCTTGATTCTGGCACATGGAGCCAAGGTTCTGCTCATATGGTGGCACTTGCAGCAATTAAGAACTCTGCAAACATCCGTACAGCCAATACGATGATCGCCAGTCCCCATTGCGAGCATAACGGCACAGCAAGCGCGGCAAATGCTACTGGATTTCCGCTCCTCTCCATATTCTGCCTATTTAGCCATTCCCCTTTAATGACACCGTTTTGTAAATAGCCTCCACATCGAAGCTAAAACCATTCACATTTGTGCCAAACGAAACCTCTGTTTTTTTACTTTCTACCCCAAAATTCTTAAAATCGGCCCAATACTACCCATATTTAACACAAAAAGGTTTCGTTTCCTATTTAGACAAATTCTAAAACTCGTCGAATTTAAAATTATGGCATCGAATTTAAGTTTTACCTCGTCGTGTTGGTTTCAGATGCCAACGCTTGCTTTCAGATGGCATCGTTTTCTTTCGGTTTGTTTTTGTCGATGTTTCAGATGCAATCGCACAGCTTCAGATGCTTTCGTAGTATGAATAGTCGTCGTCGAAGATGCTCTTGTTGCCATCTAAAAGTAAAATATGGCATCGGTTGAGCTCTTGTCGCCATCTCACAAGCTCTTTTCGCCATCTAAAAGTAAAATATGGCATCGGCTGAGCTCTTGTCGCCATCTCACGAGCTCTTGTTGCCATCTAAAAGTAAAATACGGCAGCTGTTCAGCAATTGCACTCATCTCAACACCTTTTCCTTCGCCCAATTTGCCGTGGTTGAAATCGGACAAAGCCAGCTTCTCACATAAAGCAGGATAAATGGAATCCAATATGCTCGCAATCCACCTCACAGCACTTGTTCCCTCTTTTTTGACACCAATCGGAAATAATTAAGGATGTACCCGCTTTTAATGCATGGTTCTTTTCTAAAACAAGCCTTACCCTATTTCATATTTACAGCAATAGCTAACGCTACTTACAGGATAAAGCACTCGCGAATAACGCTAACGATCAACCATCTCAAGGAGCTGATTCAATAGGTAGCGGGTCTGGTATAACTGCAAAATTCCGGCTCGTATCATAGGCTACGGATTGAATATGTGAAAGCGGGTCTGCCACAAGTAGGGGTAAAAAAGCGGCTGTCTCCAAATGATGAGGCAGCCGCTTCTCGGTTGAAAGCGCAGCTAGCTGGCCTTCGAGTTGCTATAGTCTAAGCTCTGCATGTATCAAAAAATGGGTAAGCGGTGCTCGCTAAACCTGGGTTATTTCAAATAAATGAGCGTTTTTGGCAACCGAGGTTCCCTCCCGTACCCGGACCTTTTGTACAATACCCGTTGCACTAGATAGTAAGGTGTTCTGCATTTTCATCGCCTCAAGTACGAGCAGCGCGTCTCCGCTATTTACGATTTGACCTTCCTCCACCATTACGTTTAATACCTTTCCCGGCATGGGCGATTTTATGGTTGCTGTTTTAGCACTCTTTTTTTGAGAGGCAAGTAGTCGTTTACGCGTTAGTGAGAAGGGTGTTTCTACAGAAAACGAGTAGCTAACTCCGTTCACCAGTATTTCGTAGCAATTCTGCTTTTGCGATACTATTTCAACTGGATATTTTACGCCTCTGCAGGTGAGCATGGTAAAACCGTCAGAATCCACCTCCATCTCAACCTGAAGCATGTGCCGCCTATAGCCAAAATTAAAAGAATCTTTTACTATAAAATAGTGTTCGGTGTTGCTATCGCCTAGGGCAATAAGCCTGTTTTTTTGAATCGTGTTACTCATAGAATGCTTATAAATGACGAATACGCTTATTTAAAACCCAAGGATCAATGGCTACTCCTGATTCCAAAAGGGGGGTAATTTCATGATTATGCCTGTAAACGGCCAGCAGAGCCGCAAGTAGCTCCTCGCTATCTTCCCGATAGACCATCGATTGCAGCTCTGTTTCAATAAACGAGGTGTCAAAGTCTCCCGACTGGAAGCTGGAATGATGTAAAACCGCCTTGCAGAAGGGAATGGTTGTTTTGATTCCACGTATATGAAATTGTTGAAGCGCTTTCAAGGCTTCGTGTATAGCCTGAGCGCGGTTTGATCCGTGAACGATGAGCTTGGCAATCATCGAATCGAACCAAGGTGTTATTTCAGAACCGGATTGTACGCCCGTATCAACCCGTATGTTTTCGCCCCGAGGCAGTCGGATACTTCCAATAGTTCCTAAAAAAGGGGCAAAGCCGGCCTGTACATCCTCTGCATTTATGCGGCATTCGATTGCCCATCCGGTAAGCTGCACATCGGCCTGCCGTATAGGTAGCTTTTCACCCGATACGATAAGGAGCTGCAGCTCTACCAAGTCCAATCCAGTAATCATTTCTGTTACAGAATGCTCTACCTGTATGCGGGTATTCATTTCCATAAAGAAAAAGTTCAGCTCCTTATCTAGGAGAAATTCGACAGTTCCCAAACTTTGGTAGCCCACCTCTTTTGCCAGCCGAATGGCTGCCTGCGCCATTTTATCCCGAAGCGTATCGTCAAGTGCCGAAGAGGGTGCTTCTTCAAGAAGCTTTTGATGCTTGCGCTGGATGGAGCACTCTCGCTCGCCCAGGTGAACAACGTTTCCAAAGTTGTCGGCCACAATTTGGATCTCGATATGCTTAGGATTTTCGAGGTACTTCTCGATGAATACCGAAGAGTCGTTAAACGCGTTCAAGGCTTCGGACGAGGCCATTTGAAATTGCTGCTGCATATTTGCCTCTTCGCGCACAATACGCATGCCACGGCCACCACCTCCTGCTGCGGCTTTTATAATTACGGGATACCCAATTCGCGAGGCAACGATTACGGCTTGCTCTACATCGGTTACACTCCCCCTACTCCCTCCGAGCATGGGGATGCCGCATCGCTCCGCAATACTTTTGGCGGTTATTTTATCGCCCATAGCACTTATGACTTCAGGTGATGGCCCCACAAATAGGATGCCTGCTTGACGGCATCGGCCGGCAAAATCCGCATTTTCGGAAAGGTAACCATACCCTGGATGAACAGCCTCGATGCCCATTGCCCGTGCAAGTTCAACAATGGTTTCGGCATCAAGAAACTCCGGAATCCGTCCTTCGGTTTGGGGAAAGTCTACCACTTCATCCACTTCTGATAGGTATACCGCAGTGGGCTCTTTTACGGTACGAATGGCATAGGTTCGAATGCCAAGCAGCCGTGCTGTTCGGGCAATTCGGATGGCAATTTCACCTCTATTGGCAATCAATATCGATTTTATCATATTCCTCAACTTTTACTTATAGTGGGGTATTCCCGTGTTTTCGACGAGGAATACTTACCGATTTTCGCTCTAAACTTTTAAGTGCGCTGTAGAGCTTAGCACGTGTGTAGGCGGGATCAATAACCTCGTCAATAAATCCCTTCTCATCGGCAATGTAGGGGTTGGCTACGGTGTCCCGATACTGGCCTACAAGCTCGTTCTTTAGCCCAACCCGATCAGCGGCCTCCGCCAGCTCCTTTCTACAGAGAATGGCGATGGCTCCTTCTGGGCCCATCACCGCAATTTCGGCAGTTGGCCATGCAAAGCTGTAATCGCCTCCAATCCCTTTGCTATTCATCACAATGTAGGCACCTCCGTACGACTTTCGCAGTATAACGGTGAGCTTCGGTACCGTTGCTCGGGTATATGCGTATAGCAGCTTTGCACCATGCCGGATAATTCCGTCATGCTCCTGATCTATACCCGGAAGAAATCCGGGTACATCTTCGAGGGTAATAATTGGGATGTTAAAGCAGTCGCAGAAGTTGATAAATCGTGCCGCTTTTACCGACGAGTTGATATCTAAGGCTCCTGCCAAGAAGTTGGGTTGATTGGCAATAATTCCTACTGCAAAACCGCCAAGCCGGGCAAATCCAATAACAATATTCTGCGCATGGTTCTCTGCAATTTCAAAGAATTTGCCCTTGTCGATAAGCGGCTTTATGATATCACGAACATCGTAGGGCTTGTCCGGATCTTCGGGTACGGCGTTGCGCAGCCCCTCCTCAACCCGGTCTACAGGATCATCCGTTGCTATAAATGGAGCATTTTCGATATTGTTGGAGGGAATAAACGAGAGCAGCATTTTGATGCCCAAAATGGTATTCTCGTCGTCGCTAAAAACAAAGTCGGCAACTCCGGAAGTGGTGCTATGCACGGTGGCTCCGCCAAGCTCTTCGGGTGTTGTCTTTTCGTTAAGAACCTGCTCTACGACATTAGGTCCGGTAACAAACATGTAGCTGGTCGATTCTGTCGTGAAGATAAAGTCGGTAAGCGCAGGCGAGTATACGGCACCACCGGCGGCAGGGCCCATAATGGCGGATATTTGGGGTACCACACCCGATGCGAGCACGTTTCTTCGAAAGATATTGCCATATCCGGATAGGCTGGCAACCCCCTCCTGTATGCGGGCTCCTCCCGAGTCGATGAGCGCTACAATGGGCGATCCGGTTTTAAGAGCCATGTCCTGTATCTTTACAATTTTCGCCGCATGAAC
This sequence comes from uncultured Acetobacteroides sp., assembly GCA_964292015.1. Lineage (GTDB taxonomy): Bacteria > Bacteroidota > Bacteroidia > Bacteroidales > ZOR0009 > Acetobacteroides. Next base: position 1,925 of record CAXYUU010000058.1, on the reverse strand, counting down.
CGACCCTAATGAGCCTCCTAGCACGTTAAAATCTTGAGAAAAGGCAAATACCTGTTTCCCATTAACGGTTCCGTAGCCGGTAATAACACCATCGCCATAAGCGTGGGTCGTCTTCCCAAACGAAACGTTCGCTGGAGGAACAAATGCATCCAGCTCTTCGAAGGTTCCTTCGTCGAATAGCAGCTGAATTCGTTCCCGAGCGGTTAGCTTTCCTCTGCGGTGCTGCTTTTCGTAGTATTCGCTGCTGTACTGCTTCTCCAGCAGCTGCTGCCTTTCCGTGTATTTGTCGAATGCTTTTCCCATCTTTTTTACAGTAAAATTAGTATCAGCGTTTGTGCTAAAAGGATGCGCAAGAACATGGCCAGCGGATATACCGAAGCGTAGGCCATCGATTGCGCATGAGAAGGTGCTAGCGCATTGGCAAACTCTAATGCTGGAGGATCGGTCATTGCTCCAGATATTGCGCCGCATATCTTTAGGTAGTTAATTTTAAATAGCCGGGCAACGGTTCCCACTAGCATGATTGGAATAAAGGTAATGGCGGCACCGTAAAGCATCCACATATACCCCCCATTAGCAATGGTTTCGACAAACGATGCCCCCGAGGAGAGTCCTACACATGCCAAAAAAAGGGTAATGCCAATTTCTCGTAGCATCATGTTGGCTCCAGCAGTCATGTAGAAGTCAAACTTTTTAATTCGCCCCTTATGCCCTAGCAAGATGGCCACCACTAACGGGCCACCGGCAAGCCCCAGCTTTGCAGGGGCAGGTAGTCCGGGTATGAATAGAGGTATGCTGCCAAGCACAACTCCGAGAAATATGCCCATGAAAATGGCGATGGTATTGGGGTATGCCAGCTCTTTTACCGAGTTTCCCAGCTCGCTTCTGATGTCGGGTAGCAGGTCGCGCTTACCAACAATTCGAACGGTGTCGCCAAGCTCTACGGTGGTATCCCGGGTTGGTAAAATTTCCATACCTGCCCTGAATATTCGGGTAATGTTGGCCTCGTATCGGCGGTTAATCCCAATTTGTTCAACCGTCTTTCCGGCCAGCTTACGGTTGGTAAACAGCACGTGAAACATAGCCAAATCACCAGATATTTCGCGCTTCACGATAATCTCAACCGTTCCCATTTTCATGCGGAGGTTATCGATATGGTTTATGGCCGACACGCCAAAAATTGTATCGCCCTCCACCACAACTTCATCATCCTGTGCAATTAGATAGGTTTCATTACGCAGAATTCGGGAAATAACCAGCTCCTTATCAACTGCTTTTTTTATGTACCCTATCTTTTTACCAAAGATATTAGGGTTCGTAATTTCAATTCTAACGCTCTCTACCTGCTTTTGATTATTCTGAAATGTTGCATTATACTCGTCCGACTCTTTACCGATTGAAATCCGAAAGATAAAGCGGATTAGGATCATGGTTAGAATAATTCCCAAAACGCCAAAGGGATAGGCAACGGCATACCCCATACCGGCAAAGGCTGCATCTTCGGGCTTACCATACTCGGTTAGCACCTGCTGTACGGCACCCAGTCCAGGCGTATTGGTTACCGCTCCGCTCATGATTCCGGTAATTACCGCCGGAGATATCCCTCCAAAGTAGTAGATCAGGTAGGCAGTAACAAAGCCTAGAGTAACAACGCTCATTGCTATCATGTTAAGCCTAAGGCCTTCGCTTCTAAACGTGCTGAAGAAGCGAGGGCCTACATCAATGCCAATGGCATAAACAAAAAGAATAAGACCAAATTCACGCATGAAATGCAACACGTTGCTGTCTATGTGCGCCCCCCAATGAGCTAGTAGAAGACCCGTAAAAAGCACACCTGCAATCCCCATTTTTACTTTCTTCAACTCTATTTTTCCAACTAAAACCCCTACGAATGCCGTTAGGCAGATGTATAAAATGGCTGTTGC
>CAXYUU010000057.1:0-12126 GCA_964292015.1 uncultured Acetobacteroides sp. | reverse complement strand
GGACACCTTGTTTGGACTTGTATCCAGGCTGCCGAGTCGCTCGAAAAGGAAGGCGTTAGTGTTGAACTAAACAATATTCATACTATCAAACCGTTAGATGCTCATGTAATTATTGAGTCTGCAAAGAAAACAGGGGCAGTTGTAGTTGCAGAGGAACATTTAATTAACGGAGGTTTAGGTGAAAGTGTTGCACAGGTTTTATCGCAAAATGCACCAACCCCTATGGAATTTGTTGCGGTAGATGATAAATTTGGAGAGAGTGGAACTGCTGATGAATTAATGGCTAAGTTTCATTTGGATACTCCCGATGTTGTTGATGCAGTAAAACGGGTATTAAGCCGCAAGGTAATCGCCTGTAAAATTTAATGGTAGTTTACTCGGATAGCGAACTTCTATCTCAATTTCAGAAAGAAGAAACGAAAAATTTTGCCTTTCGCCTGATTGTACAAAAGTATCAGGAGAAGCTCTATTTGCATATCCGAAAGTTAGTTGTTGATCATGATGATGCCAACGACATTGTTCAGAATACCTTTATTAAGGCTTGGACGGGTTTGGAATCTTTCAGGGAAGACGCACAGCTGTTTACCTGGCTATATAGAATTGCTACAAACGAGTCGCTTACTTTTTTAAAAAGGAAGCGTACTCGTTTTTTTTTACCGCTAGTTGATGTCGAGTCTCAGCTAGCTAACACTCTCGAAACCGATCCCTATTTTAATGGCGACGAAGCCGAACTTAAGCTTCAGAAAGCCCTCCTTACCCTTCCCGAAAAGCAGCGTGTTGTATTCAATCTTAAGTATTTCGACGATTTGACTTATGAGCAGATGTCAGATATATTAGGAACCTCGGTTGGTGCACTCAAGGCATCGTACCACCATGCTACAAAAAAAATCGAAAAATATTTACAGCGCGATTAAACCTTTTGCCTTTTGCTTAGTCAAAGTATGGTGAAACGAATTAATTGCTATGGATTTTAATGGTGACAAAATGAGAAGGCAAAGTCCTTTTGCCGTTCCTGATGGTTATTTTGAAGGCCTTCCCTCAGAAATCCAAAGTAGGATTGCTGCTGGAAAGGCCTCAAAGCCATCGGTGGATTATCTGCATTTATTCAAGCATCAGATGGGGATAACTGTCGGTGTGCTTTTCTTTGCAGCAGTTGCCTACTCTGGGTTTAAGTATAATCAGTTTGCTGACGAAGCCGTTGTTCAGGCCGATGACTATTACGAATATGTTTCGAACAATTCGGGAGATTTTAACGAGCAAGATTTAATACGCGAGCTTAATAGAAGCAACCATGTTGTTTCCAAAAAAACGCAGAAAAAGGAATCGGATAAGATTATTGATTATTTGGTTGAACAACAGGTTGAAACTTCGGCTGTTGAAGATGAGTTGTATAAAAATTAAAGGATGAATTTATTTAAAACATTAAGCATAGGTACGCTATCAGTATTAATGTTGTTTAGTGTCACAATGGCAAGTGCCAAATCGGGGATAAAGGAAGATAAGCTTAAAGCAAAGAAGGTTGCTTTTTTTACTCAAAAATTGAACTTGAATTCTGATGAGGCTGAGGTTTTTTGGCCGGTATACAATGAGTTTCAGGAACAAAAAGAAAACTTGTTCGATCAGCGCAAGAGTGTACATGAACAATTTGCTCGTGGACTTCATAAAATGTCGAACAGTGATGTAGAGGAGTCGCTAGATAAGTTAGTTGCTATTTCGAAAGATGAAGCGTCGTTAATTGAAACGTACGTGGGCAAGTTTAAAAACATTCTTCCGAATAGAAAAGTAGCACAACTTTTTATCGTAGAGGAGGAATACAAGAGGTTCCTACTACAACAAATAAGGAATACAGCGAATAATAGATAGACAATTGCACAGTAATTTTTTGTGAAAACGATAACGGGAAGCACCAAGGCTTCCCGTTTTCGTTTTTTATAGATGCATCGCACCGGAAATCATCTGAATGGTGCTAATTTTTGTAGGAGTGAAGGCGTTTATGTCTTCGGAAACTGCCAGTGAGTTGAATTCAGAGATTCAGTGAGCGTCGTAAGGTATTGTCGGAGGTGAGTATAGATTTGGGACGATTTAATGGTTAACGAGATTTACTTTTTTTGTGATAGACCTGTGTAAATAGATTTTTTGTCTATATGAATTCTAGAACCTTCGCTATAAAAAGTTATGAACTATTGTCTATTCTGTATTTTGCCTAATCAGCATGAAGAGATGAACCTTCTTGGTGAATGCAATCTAATTGTATTTACAACTTGAATTTGGGCTATTAATATTTGCAGGTGCGTGAATTGCAGAAATGCTTGATAAACATCAATTTTAAAGACGGTAGTTGGTTGTTTTTTTATCATTTCGCCTACACTGCGAGGGTATTTGGATGGCCGTCGATGTATACGGGGAGTGTTTTTTAGTGAGATGGTTTGGATGTATGTCTGTTGTGCAGGTGATTTTGATATTTTAAAAGGCTGGATCGGAATACCTAACCAGCCTTTATCTTTTTGCCTATACGATTGTGAGCTCCTGTTCTGAAAACTTTACGAAATCGCAGCTGATTTATGTTTTAGTGTAGTCTTACCCCAATCAAATGAATAAATTCTTCTCTAGTTTTATTGTTCGACATAAAGGCACCCGTAAAGGCCGACGTGGTGGTTACCGAGTTTTGCTTAGACACGCCACGCATTTGCATGCACATGTGTGATGCCTCAATAACAACAGCCACTCCTAGTGGTTGTAATGTTTCCTGAATGCAGTCGCGTATTTGAACCGTCAGACGCTCCTGTACCTGTAGCCTGCGGGCATATGCATCTACCACGCGGGCAATTTTACTTAGCCCAGTTATGTATCCATTTGGAATGTAGGCCTCATGTGCCTTGCCGTAGAATGGTATCATATGGTGCTCGCACATCGAGTAGAGCTCAATATCTTTAACTAGCACCATTTGCTGGTAGTCTTCCTTGAATTTTGCCGAGTTAAGTATCTCTTTTGGATCTAAATGGTATCCATGAGTTAGAAATTGAATGGCCTTAGCCACCCGTTCGGGTGTTTTAAGCAACCCTTCGCGCTCCGGATCTTCGCCAATTAGTGTAAGAATTGACTTGTAGTTTTCAGCCAGCTTGTCTATTGCCTCTGTATTATATCTCTCCTCTTTTTCGTATCCACGGATTATGCCGTTCTCGAATTCACTCATCATGGTTGTTATTTGAAGCCGTAAAACTCGGCCGAATTATTTTCTGTTTCCTCAATTCGTATGCAGTGTAGTTCAATTCCCAGCGCTTCAACAGGCTGTTCTATCTGCCTCCAAATGGCAATGGCTAGATTTTCGGTTGAAGGAATAATTCCTTTCATAAAGTCAACCTCTACATTGATGTTTCTATGGTCGAGTTTTTCAATTATCTCGTCCTTAATGATTTTACTCAGGTGCTTCAGGTTCACCACGTAACCTGTTTCGGGATTTACCTCCCCCTTTATGGTTACCCAAAGGGAGTAGTTGTGCCCGTGCCAGTTGGGATTGCTGCACTTACCGTAAAGTTCAAAGTTTGCCTCGTCACTTAGTGCTGGCTGATAAAGCCGGTGAGCCGCGTTAAACAGCTCCCTACGCGTAAGAAATGCTTTAGCCATAGCGATGGTATTTGGATTTTGATGTGTAATGTTAGCTCTTTCGAGTGTTTTAGCCAAGTATTAACACCATAAATATCCACGAGTTCATCTTTTCAGCAGTCATAATGGAAAAGAACGAATAAATCTTTTTTTTATTGACGTTTTTTCGATCGAAAAAAGAGCGGGTGATTCTGAAAATGTGGGGTTAAGGGGGAAGGCCTTACTATTTATTGTCTGATTTCTGGATTTTGGAGCTGAACATTTTCGAGTGGGGTGTGTTTTGTGTATAATCAGTCTAAATAACAGGAGAATTTTAAAGCAGATATTATGGCATTTGTACTACCCGAATTACCTTACGATTACAAGGCGTTAGAACCTTATGTTGATGCACGCACCATGGAGATTCACTATACAAAGCACCATGCGGCGTATCTGAACAACCTTAATATGGGTATCAAAGATACCGCTTTGGAAGGAATGACTATTGAGGCCATTATGAAAGAAGCCTCGACACGCTCACCTCTTATTCGCAATAATAGCGGCGGGTTTTATAATCATAATCTTTTTTGGTCTTTTCTTTCGCCCAATGGGGGAGGGGAACCAACAGGCGAACTTGCCGAAGCGATTAAGAACGACTTAGGTGGATTCGACAAGTTTAAGGCCGATTTTACTCAAGCATCGCTTAGCCGCTTTGGATCGGGTTGGGCTTGGCTGGTAGTAACATCAGAAGGGCTGAAGGTTTCTTCGACACCCAATCAGGATAATCCTCTGATGGATGTTGCCGATGTTAAGGGGACTCCAATTTTGGGGTTAGATGTGTGGGAGCACGCCTACTACCTAAACTACCAGAACCGAAGAAATGAGTATGTTGAGGCATTCTTTAGCATTATTAATTGGGATGAAGTTTCTAAGCTGTATAAGTTAGCATTATAGTTTTTTATTTCCTTTTTTGTTTAAAGTCAAATTTAGCTGTGTGTGAGCGGTTCGGAGGAGTCCGAGCCGCTCTTTTTTACTTGCATCTGTAGATATTTGGGGTTATCTTTGTTACAAGAGCTTAAACTTTAAACATTACAAGATGAAATTCGAACTTCCAAAACTACCTTACGAGCTTAGCGCCTTAAACCCTTCGATTAGCGATAAAACCTTGGAGTTTCATTACGGGAAACACCATCAGGCCTACGTTACTAATTTGAATAATCTTACTCCAGGGACTAAGTTCGAAAATGCTGACCTCGAAACCATCGTACTTGAGGCAGAAGGCCCCATATTCAACAATGCGGCTCAAGTGTGGAATCACACCTTTTACTTTTTTCAGTTTTCGACCAAGCCATTAGCACATCCAAAGGGAGCATTGGCAAAGGCAATTGATGCCCAGTTTGGATCATTAGATAAGTTTAAGGAGGAGTTTACCAAGGCATCCGTTGGTCTTTTTGGTTCGGGATGGGCTTGGTTGGTTAAAAACGAGGATGGTACGCTCGATATTATTCAGGAGTCGAATGCTGGAAACCCACTTCGCAAGGGTAAGAAGCCAATTCTGACCTGCGATGTTTGGGAGCATGCCTACTACCTCGACTACCAAAACCGTCGTCCTGACTATGTTGCCAATTTTTGGAATATCGTAGATTGGGAAGTTGTATCGGATAGGTTTTAAGAAATAGATACTATATTGTTCCCCGCATCCATCGATGCGGGGTTTTTTGTTTAATCAACAGTTTTGATCGCCATGATGATAAAGGAGCTAGTTTATAAAAATAGAAGCTGCCGTCGTTTCTATGAAAGCGAGTTGGTAGATCGTGATATGCTAATTGATCTGGTCGATTTAGGTAGGGTTTCTCCAAGTGGTCGTAATCTTCAATCGCTAAAGTATTTTATCTCGAACGATAGCGTGCTGAATGATAAAATATTTCCCAACCTTGCTTGGGCTGGCTACCTTAAGGAGTGGGCTGGTCCTGTTGAGGGCGAACGTCCAAGTGCCTACGTTATTATTTTGGAAGATACCCTGATTGGAACTGGTATGGTTCATGATCAAGGAATCGTTTGCCAAAGTATACTTTTAGGTGCAGTGGAGAATGGGTTGGGCGGATGTATTATTGCATCTGTAAAGAAGAAGGAGCTTGCTACCATTTTGAATTTACCCGCGCATTTACACGTTGCACTTGTGGTTGCACTAGGTAGACCGAAGGAGGTGGTTGTTATTGATGATATTTCCGAAACGGGAGATGTTAAGTATTGGCGAGATGCTCAGGAGCATCACCATGTGCCCAAACGGTTATTGGAAGATGTATTAATTAACTTATAGTAAAAGGGGGAGCCTAGGCTCCCCCTTTTTTACTTAAATGCCTGTTCAGAAAGTCCATCACCTTTTATCGAAAGCCTATCGAAGTAGGCAGGGGTTGGTTTCCCTGTTATCTTATCGACATAAAGTTTTGCCATTTCTAATCCAAGCATAAATCCTTGTCCTCGTAGGCCAACAAGTAGTCCTGCATCGGTATCGACATACATTCGTGGTTCAGTGTAGTAGCCTGCCCAAAATGCTTGGAAACCAATGTTCGACAGGTTTGGAATCCAGGTAGAGAATACCTCCGAAACAATTTGGATGAATTCTTGCGAGTTTATGGCAAGGTTCTTTCCAGCCTCTTGAGGGTCGGTCATTGGCGGTGCACAGCCTATTATTTGTCCCGTATCGGCCATCTGCTGGCCGTATACGGCTACAAATCCGTTGTACTTCCTTCTGTCGATAAGCATTCCCAGTGGCGTATTGTTTGCCCCTAGCCAAGGCAATCGACGGGTAATGAATGCTTGATGCTTAACAGGGTACATGCCTAGCTGGTACCCTAGCTGCTTGGCAAATTTATCGGCATCGCCACCTAACGAGTTGATGAATATCTCGGTTCGGTATTCGGTATACTCCTTTTTATGGTTGCGGACAAGGGCAACAAACTCCTTACCATCCTTGTGGATGTTTATTAGTTCGCTATCCTCCTCCACCGTGCCGCCATGCTGAATGCCTAAGTCGCGTATCAGATCTACAGTCTTGCCAGGTGTTGCCTGCCAGCAATCGCGGGTGATTAGCGCACCTTTGTAGAGGTTTAGGTCGGGGTTGATGAATGGGGAGATCTCCTTGTCGAAATTCTTTGGATCGACCATGTATGCATTAGACCATGCCATTGATGCTTCGAGTGCCTTAAAGGTGGCCTCGTCGTGGGCAAAGTTTACGTAGTTTGTGGCGCGGTAGTCGATGTTCGATATTTTCTGCAACTTCTTAAACTGGTGGTTGCTGTTGGTGGCTATTTCGGCAATTTCGGGAATGCTAAATGCCGGACGGCCACCTGCAATGTTTCGCCACGACGAACCTCGACCAAAGTTTAGAAGCGTTGGTTCTAGTCCTGCCTTAGCAAGGTGCATAAACAGCGAACTTCCTGCAATGCCACCACCGGCAATTAGCGAGGTAACCTTTACCTTTTTGGTTGGCTTCGAGTTTATCTCGGTAATAAACTTTTCGGTTCTGCCATTTGGAATTAGCTCGCCAAGGGTGATCTGGTTTGAAAGTGGACCACGGGGATTTGAGTCGCCAACAATTTCGATACCCATTGGGGCAAGGGCAACCTTAAGGCGTTTCATGCAGCGTTTGCCACGGCACGGTCCCATTCCAAGGTGGGTGGTGTGCTTAATTTCATCAGCAGATATAAATTTACGGTTGCCAATTACATTAAGCACCTCGTTGAGCGGTACATCATCGCAATGGCAGAGGAATAGCTCCGATTCTACATCGGTAGGCGCCTCTTTTAGAACAATCTGTTCGGGATATTTTTCTTTGGCAATAAATCCTCTGATGTTGGTTAGATCGTCGGTGGTCGTTGAAAGGCATTTCACCCTGACAAGGTTAGTTTTGTTTGGCTTGGTGATCACCTTCTCAATAATACCTTCACCTAGCTTCTCGCCATTATTATTTACCAGGTACACTTCGGTTCCCTCCTTGGTGAAAAACTCGACCGGAAGGAAGATTTGCTCTTTCTTTATGTTGTAACCAAAAATGGCCAAGCCCGGACACAGCGTTACGCACTGCATGCAGCCAATGCACTTGGTGTAATCAACCGCTGGCGTGGAGTTGGTGGAGTTTTTGGTAATTGCACCGTACGGGCAGGCAAAGCTGCAGGGGTTGCAGGCAAAACCGTAGAGGCAGTCGGTGATTACGAATGGCTTTTCGAGGCGTTCGGCAGCAGGCTTTGCCGGTTCTTCGAGAAGCTTTACGGCGTGCTGTTGCGATTCGATATACTCTTTCGAAATTCCAAGATAGTCGGAGTAGGAAACTCGAGAGCCTAGCTCTTGCATAATTTCGTAGGCACCCTGTTGTCCGCGAAGTACCGCGCTGGTTCCCTCGCCAATTGTGATGGCATCGCCCGATCCGTAGCATTGGCGACCAAAAACCTCGTTGCCTTTTATCAGCAGGTGGTTGTCGGGGAAGAGGCCAGTACATATATTAATTGCATCGATGCCATCTATATACTTTTCGGTACCCGGTACGGGTGCGAAGTTTTTACATTCGGCAATTATTGCACCGATAATTCCATCGTGGTTTTTATTTGGCACCGCTTTTACCAGAATGTGCGAAAGCATGATGGGTATACCCAACCGGCGCACACGGTTTGCCTGAACGGGGAATCCCCCTTCGTTAGGAGCCGCTTCGATAATTGCCTTAACGTTTGCACCTGCCTGCATGAGCTGGTAGGAGGTGAGGTAGCCAATGTTACCTGCGCCAACAGTAAGAATGTTTTTTCCCAGAATGGTGTACTCCTGGTTCATCATCTTTTGAATAACGGCAGCGGTATACACGCCTGGAAGATCGTCGTTTTCGAATGCGGGCATAAACGGCACCGCACCGGTAGCTACAACGAGATAGTCGGCATCGATGTAGTAAATTTCGTTGGTGGCGATGTTCTTAACGGCAATTCTTTTTCCTTCGAGGATGTCCCAAACCGTACTGTCGAGCAGTATGCCGTCCATTGAGTCGCCGGCAAGGGTTTTGGCAATGTCGAAGCCGCGCATTCCGCCAAACTTTTTCTCCTTTTCGAAGAAGAAGAACTGGTGCGTTTGCATGTTAAACTGCCCGCCAATTTTGCTGTTGTTATCCACAACAATGTTGGGGATGTTGTTTTTGAGCAGCAGCTCGCGGGTGGCCAATCCGGCTGGACCGGCACCAATAATGGCTACCGATGTTTTGTAGATTTTCTCCTCGGCTTGCGCATTCTGCTGCTTGCTCGATGGAATGTAGTCGTGAGGGATTTCCTGAACTTCTTTGATTCCATCTACAAGGGTTATGCAGATTCGTTTTGCTTCGCCATCGACCAGCATTTCGCATGCGCCACATTTGCCAATGCCGCATTCGAGGCTACGCTCGCGGTTTTCGATACTGTGGCTGTGAATTGGGTAGCCAGCCCGGTGTAGTGAGGTGGCAATGGTTAGGCCTGATTCACCTTTTACGGCTTTTCCGTTAAAAGTGAATTCGACCTCTTTGCCTTTTGGAATGTCCAAAATAGGGTGTACGTCAACTTTATACATAGCTTGGTACTAGTTTTGTTTGCGGTTTAGGTTTGTGATTTAGAGCTGCCAATTTAATTAAAGTTAACCCACTTAGTATTGCATATTGGGCGTAGAATGATATTTAGAACGATTATTCATTATTAAAATGGAAGATTATGCTTATAGTTTTGCTGGTCAACGTATTTAGCTGGATGGTGAAAATTGCGTTGGGATCAGCTATTTTGAGGGTTACCCGAGCGGATTATTTCAAGATGCGGTTATTTTAGCATTTCTTCGGCTAGATAATTATATCTTTGCTTGAATTTTAGTCGGTTTTTTAAAATAACAGGGATGGATTTCGATAAAATCGCGAAAACAATACGAGTAAAAGCGAAGCGTGCGTGGACAAATGTTTACAGCCGTCAGCTTATTATAGCCTTTGGACTGTTGATTCTCTTTTGGTTAATCACAACACTATTTCTGAACATCTTTACGCAGCATGGTATCACCCAGCCGGTTCCTGAATATCGGGGGATGATGATTGACGATGCCATTGCAAGTGCTGATGAGAATAATCTGGAGATTCAGATTGCCGATTCTATTTACATACCCGGGCGTCAAGCGGGAATGATTATTGACCAAAACCCTAAACCTGATGTTCAGGTTAAAAAGGGACGTAAGATATTTGTGACTATCATCACCCGTACCCCTAAGCTTAGCAAGGTGCCCAACGTAGTTGGATACTCGCTTCGTCAGGCCAAGGCTATTATCGAGTCGCAAGGGTTTATTGTAGGCCGTTTGGAGTACGTGAGCGATATTGCCACCAATAACGTGCTGGAACAGCGCTTTAACGGAAGTCAAATCAGTCCGAACACCAAAATCCCGGTTGGATCGGCCATTGTACTTGTTGTTGGTCTTTCGCAGGGCGATGTTGCCGACGTGCCCAACGTTGTAGGGCAAACCTTTAATAGTGCCCGCTCGACTATTGTGGAATCGTACCTCAATGTTGGCGAAGCTTCCTACGACGAAACCGTGCATAATTCGATAGATTCGCTCGAAGCCAAGGTGTACTACCAAAATCCATCGGTAGGAACAAAGCTTGGACTTGGTAAAAAGGTGAGCATCTTTTTATCGAAAAACACGAAGAAGAAGCCACAGTCGTGGATGATGGTATCGCCCAATGGTGCCGATACCGTTGTTACCGTTGATACTGCTGCTGCACCGCAAGAGCAGCCTCAAGAAGATTTATAGAACGCCATAAAACACCGCATATTAATGATTGAATACGAAGAACCCGACTTTATTGCCGAAGAAGAGGAAGAAGAAGAGGAAGAGCAGTCGGGCTTGTATGAGCACTATAGCTTTAATGTCGACAAGGGTCAGGGAATGCTCCGAATCGACAAGTGGCTTACTCATCGACTAGAGAAGGTATCGCGCAACCGCATACAAAGTGCTGCCGAAGCCGGGAATATTCTTGTTGATGGTAAGGCTGTAAAATCGAACTATAAGGTTAAGCCGTTAGATACCATCACCATTGTGATGCCCTATCCCCGTAGGGAACTGGAAATCATCGCCGAAAATATTCCGCTCAACATTATTTACGAAGATGACGACATCATTATTGTGAATAAGGAGGCTGGAATGGTGGTTCACCCGGGACATGGAAACTACTCCGGTACGCTGGTGAACGCGCTAACCTACCATCTACAAGATTTACCGCTATTTCAGAGTGGAGATATGCGTGCCGGACTGGTACACCGTATCGATAAAAATACATCGGGCATCTTGGTTGTTGCCAAGAACGAGTTTGCCCATGCCTTTATTGCCAAGCAGTTTTTCGACCACTCCACCAAGCGGGTTTACACCGCTTTAGTTTGGGGAAATATGGAGGAAGATGAGGGAACGGTAATCGGACACATCGGACGGAGCGTTCGCGAGCGTCTTAAGATGCACGTATTCCCCGAAGGTGACCAGGGTAAGCATGCCATCACCCACTACAAGGTGCTGGAACGTTTGGGCTACGTAAACCTAATTGAGTGCAGGTTGGAGACTGGTCGTACGCACCAAATCCGCGTGCACATGGAGCATGTTAAACATCCGCTGTTTAACGACGAACGTTACGGTGGCGATCAAATTATCAAGGGAACCACCTTTAGCAAGTACAAGCAATTTGTGCATAACTGCTTCGATATATGTCCACGCCATGCGCTACACGCCCGCTCGTTGGGATTTGTGCATCGGCGCACCAAGCAGGAGATGTATTTCGAAAGCGAGCTACCTGCCGATATGACGCAGCTCATCGACAAGTGGCGCGGTTATGTCTCTAGTAGGGATATTGTACTAGAAGAAGAGGATTAACGATTAGGTGGTAACACCTACAAGAATATCTACCGATATGAACAAGAAAAAAATTGCCATTCTAGCCGGTGGCGACTCGTCGGAAGCCGTTATCTCGTTTAAGAGTGCACAGCAAATTGCCAGCGTTATCGACCGCGACCGCTACAACGCCTACACCATTTTTGTAAAGGGAACCGCTTGGGCTGTAAAGCAGGACGGTAAGGCCGATATCGAAATTGATAAGAACGACTTCACCTTTACTGAAGACGGACAGAAGATTGCCTTTGACTGTGTGCTGATGATGATTCACGGAACACCCGGCGAAAACGGCATCCTACAGGCCTACTTCGATCTTATTCGACTTCCGTACACCGGTTGCCGCACCTTTGTGTCGGCGCTTACCTTCGATAAGTACGCTACTAAGAAGTACCTCGAAGATGAAGGGGTAGATATGGCTCGTGGATACATGTTCCGCAAGGGACAACAGGTTGATGCCGATGCGTTGGTTGAGGATTTGGGTCTTCCCATGTTTGTGAAGCCCAATGCTAGCGGTAGCAGCTTTGGAGTTACTAAGGTAAAGAGTGTGGATCAGCTACAGGGCGCCATCGAAGCCGCGCTTACCGAGGGCGATGCCGTACTTATTGAGGAATGCATCACCGGAATTGA
>CAXYUU010000056.1:0-12136 GCA_964292015.1 uncultured Acetobacteroides sp. | reverse complement strand
TGTTAAATTACAGAAATCCCACCTGGGCTTCCTCCTTCTGCCCCTCCAATATCTGTAAATGCTGTAAGTAACGTTACCCCAAAACCAAACTCACTAACCGTTTTTTGGTTAACTTGAGAATACCCAACCCTACAAAAAGAGACCGACATCAAAACAACTAGCAATATCCTCATTTATTCAAAATTACTAACCAGAATTATAAACAAATCTATCACAAAAAATGAACAAACTCAACCCCCAACTACCAAATAATTAGTTTCGCCTATCTAACCCCCACAATAATTTATTTCTAAGATTTATGCAGAAATTAGCACCCGTAAACTTAATAAACTTAATCTGAGCTTCCGATTTTTTTAAAAAAAGAGACGATCCACTCGGTACTGTAAACCTATGATTATCCATTGACCAGATTACAGAACCAGAACGAGACTCTACTTCCAATCTTAGCGTAGAGGTATCTGGAATTACTAGGGGACGCATGTTAAGATTGTGTGGAGCAATTGGGGAAAGGGTAAATACGCTAGCATGAGGTGCAACAATAGGACCTCCAATACTCAACGAGTATGCAGTAGAGCCAGTTGGCGTAGCAACAATAACCCCATCAGACCAATAAGTTCCCAAAAACTCACCATCAATATATGCATGAACCGTTATCATTGATGAATCCAACTTCTGTACAGTCACCTCATTTAACGCTGAAGGGAATGCAGGTAAAAGACCATCTGTATGCACCTCTATCATTGAGCGCGATTCAACAGTATACTCTTTATTCAATAAGGCATTGTGGGCGACATACACATCATCTAACGATGTAAATGTCAAAAAACCTAACCGCCCAATATTGATTCCCCAAATTGGAATGTTGGTATCTTGAACCAACGAAACGCAATCGAGTAATGTTCCATCACCACCTATACTCACGAGAACATCCACCTCAGGAAAATCAGCAGCATCTGTATACGTATGGCTATGAGCAATGGTAAAACTGCTTAAAGACTCGAGAAACCCCTTAGAAATATAAAGTTCCGAGACTGTATGAAGTTTCGACAAGAACTGAAGTATATCTGCAATTCGGAGAGTCGTAAGTGGTCGTCCGTAAACAGCAATTCGTATTTTTGTTGACATTTTCGGGATCTAAAGATTGTGAAACTTCATTAGCTGATCAAAACGATCGTCCAATATCTCATCCATATCATTATTTGCATTATAAACGCCTATCACATCGTAACTATAACGATTAAATGTCTGAATAATAGCAGTAAGATCTACAGTATTAACCTTTATAGTTAACTCTATCATTGCCGAATCTGGAATATTGGTAAGATATGAAAATAGTATCTTTGCATCATTCGACTCAATAATTTGTGCAACTTGAGCCAACGAATAGTCCTTCACACCCATCCGAAGAACAACAATCCCTCCTTGATTTTCAAGTGAAGAATTCTCAGCAAACCGTAGAATAAGTTCAGAAACAGAAATCGCACCTAAATAATGCTTTTCAGCATCAACAACAGGTATAACCGAAAGATTTTGGCTTGATGCCATTGAAAGAATATCGAAAATTGGAACATTATCCTCAACATAACCATTACCATAGTCAAGCTTATAATTCCCAATTAACACCTCAGGATCGTTCATGTCAAGAATATCAGACTCCGAAATAAGGCCAACAAGCCGATCATCGTCAACAACTGGCAGATGCGAAACCTTAAAAACCTCCATCAGAGTGAGGGCTTTACCTCCTGCGTCAGATGTTTTTAACACAGGAATCATATCAGACATCAAATCGACAGATAACTTCATCAATAATTCTCCTAAATTTGCAATTCTAATAACAAAAACATTCTAGCAATGACTAAGCTTAGTGTAAATATAAATAAAATTGCCACAATTCGAAACGCACGTGGTGGCAATACACCAAATGTGGTTGATGCAGCCATAAACTGCGAAAAGTTCGGAGCACAAGGAATTACCGTTCATCCCCGTCCTGACGAAAGGCATATCCGCTACCAAGATGTTAGAGATTTAAAGAAGGTTGTCACAACTGAGTTGAACATAGAAGGATACCCTTGTAAAGACTTTATTGATTTAGTACTAGAGGTTGTTCCCGAACAAGTAACTCTTGTCCCCGACCCACCTACAGCAATCACTTCTAATGCAGGTTGGGATACCAAAACAAATAAGACATTTCTCATTGATGTTGTAGGATTGTTCCAGCAAAAAGGTATTAGAGTTTCTATTTTTGTTGATCCAATAGTTGAAATGGTACAGCACGCCCTCGAAACTGGCACCAACCGTATCGAACTCTACACAGAACCATATGCAACCAACTATCCACTAAATAGGGAACTCGCCATTAAGCCATTTATTGACGCAGCGACAGAAGCGAACCGCCTAGGTTTAGGTTTAAATGCAGGACATGACCTTAGCCTCGAAAATTTAGCCTACTTCTATAAGAATATACCAGGATTATCGGAAGTTTCTATTGGACACGCCCTTATTTCGGATGCTCTATATCTTGGATTAGAAGAGACTATTAAGCGATATCTTAATCTTCTTAAATAGAATGAAGTTATTCTCGCGACATATTGGCAACGGATGGCCTCTAATAATAGTCCATGGACTTTATGGCTCTTCTGACAACTGGCTATCGGTTGCCAAAAGGCTCGAGAAGCATTTTAGCATACACCTTATCGACTTAAGAAACCACGGCAATTCACCTCACTCTTCCGATCATAGCTACGAGGCAATGGCACTCGACCTTGACGAATTCATTGAAGACAAGGGGCTTAAAATGCCAATACTCGTTGGCCACTCTATGGGAGGAAAAGTGGTGATGCAATACGGATTAATGTTCCCAGAAAAGGTTCAACGAATGTTGGTGGTAGATATTTCGCCTCTTGCCAATAGCGATGCTCACCACAAACAGCACATCTTCGAACATAAAAATATCATTTCAGCGCTACGCAACCTTCCACTTGGTGAAATAGAAAGCCGTAAAGAGGCAGACAATACCTTAAGCGAAAGAATTCCGTCCGAAAGGATTCGGAGTTTCCTGCTTAAAAACCTCACCCGAATAGACCATAAACTCACATGGAAGCTAAACCTCGACGTGTTAGCCACACAAGTAGAAGGCATTATGAACGGATTCGACATTAAAAATCCAGTTCATACCAACCAAAGAAACTTTCCTGTACTTTTCATTAAGGGCAACAAGTCAGATTATATAGATAAGGACGACGAAAAGGCTATTCTACAATTCTATCCCGAATCGAAACTAACGGGTATAGATAACGCAGGCCACTGGGTTCATGCAGAGCAACAAGATGAATTCATCAAAGTCCTAATGGAATTTTGCAGAAGTGAGGCTGACTTTCTTTAAAGGACTATATCGACCATTTCGCGATCTAAAATAGTTTCGCCCTTATAGCGCTGCATTATTTGAGCAACAGCAATCACATCTTTCTCGCAGTATGAGGCAATTCGCTTAATATCCTTTTCAACATAATAAACATTAGCAACCATACTCCCATCGATATCATCCTTAGGTGTTGGAATGTTAAGGATAGTAGTTAGAAGATGTAGCGAGGTATAATGTTTAAAATCACCAAACTTCCAAAGTTCTAACGTGTCAAGAAATGGAACTTCCCAAGGTTTACGCCCAGCTACATCAAGAATCGAAGGTAACTCCAACCCATTAATTATCATTCTTCTTGCGATGTACGGAAAATCAAATTCCTTACCATTATGTGCACAGATATAGGTATTTTTCTTTGCCGTAAACTTATCGAGTGCTTGAGCAAACCCATTTAGCACATCAACCTCATCGTATCCGCAAAATGACTTAACACGAAACGACTTTCCCTCATTTTTATCGGTAAAAACCCCCATTGAAATACAGACAATCCGGCCAAACTCAGCATATATACCGGCACGTTGGTAAATGTCCTCAGGGGCTTGCGCATCCTTTACCAACGAAGATGCTTTTTTACTCCACAACTCCTGAAAAACATCGGGCATTGCCCCATAACTTTCGAACTGAGGAACTGTCTCAATATCGATGAATATTACATCTTTTAAGTTAGTATGCTTAAGCATGATGCTACATATTTTGATGATCGCGAAGACTTTTTTCCACAAATATTTTCAGAACATTTACGCCAACCTCATTATTTCCTCCTTGTGGAATAATGATATCGGCATAGCGCTTAGTAGGCTCAATAAACTGAAGATGCATTGGTTTAACCGTTTGCTCGTAACGGTCTAGCACCTTATTTACCGAACGCCCACGTTCTGCAATATCACGAGTAATTACTCGGCTCAATCGATCATCGGCATCTGCATCAACAAAAACCTTTATATCCATTTGAACACGAAGGGCCTCACAGCTAAAGATTAAAATACCCTCAACAATTACAATATGTCGAGGTTCAATACGAATTGTTTCTTTGTCACGCGCACAGGTAAGATACGAATATATAGGCTGATCGACAGAAATACCACTTTTAAGCGTTTTAATATGCTCAACAAGCAGATCGAATTCAATCGACTCCGGATGGTCGAAATTTATTTCCAATCTTTTTTCTATTGGAAGATGGCTGCTATCCTTATAGTACGAATCTTGAGGCACAACAATAACCTCTCCCTCAGGAAGTAAATCTACAATTTTTCTAACTACGGTAGTTTTTCCAGAACCAGTTCCTCCTGCAATTCCAATAACAAGCATGCTTTTTTATTTTATGGACTAAAAGTAGAAAGATATTACAAAAAAGCATCAACCATTCAGCAACAAATACCCTATTTTTTTAGGTACGAAACCCTAACTTTACCGAAAATAATTTACGACGTAACATGGCAAACCTTTATCCATTAAAATTTAGTCCAATATTCAAGGAACGAATTTGGGGCGGAAACAAGTTGAATACCGTTCTTGGAAAAAAACTTCCAGCCAGTAAGAAGATCGGTGAAAGTTGGGAGCTATCGGCTGTAGAAGGCGATATATCGGTTGTGTCAAACGGATTTCTTAAAGGAAATGACCTTCAAGAATTGGTTGAGGTTTACATGGCCGACCTTGTTGGCGAAAAAGTGTACGAAAAATTTGGCGACGAATTCCCCCTACTTATAAAGCTTATTGATGCATCTGATGACCTATCAATACAGGTACACCCCAACGACGAGCTTGCTAAAACCCGCCACAACTCGTTTGGGAAAACCGAAATGTGGTACGTTGTTGGACACGATAAGGATGCCAAAATATATGTTGGTTTTAACCAACCTGTCGACAAGACAACCTACATGGATCATCTAAAAGAAAACAAGCTGGTCGACCTACTAAATATTGAAACATCAGCTATAGGAGACACGTTCTTTATCCCATCAGGTAGAATTCATGCCATTGGAAAGGGAAACCTTATAGCCGAAATACAGCAAACATCCGACATTACCTACCGCATGTACGATTGGGATCGAGTTGTCGATAAGGGTAATACCAGAGAGCTGCACACCGAAATGGCCGTTGATGCCATCGACTATAACTTCTATCCCAAATATAAAACCGAGTACAAAGCAATCGACAACCAATCGAACACGCTCGTTGAATGCCCTTACTTTACCACTAACCTTATCAAGTTGAGCAAAGGAAAAGGTTTAGAAACGGAGTACGCCATGCTCGACTCGTTTGTAATTTACATGGTACTTAAAGGTGAAGTAGACCTAAATTATAACGATGGTACCGAAACAGCAAAAGCAGGCGACACCATATTACTACCAGCCACAATGGATCAGGTAACCATAGCCGCAAAAAGCGACACCGAAATTATCGAAGTGTACATGAAGCTATAGCAAGCAAAAAAAAGATTCAAAAGAGGGGTGTTCCCTCTTTTCTTTTTCAGCTGAAAATAGTACATTCGCTTGCTGCATTAAGAAAAGTATTATCTTTTTTTAGTATAATTGCTCTCTATTTAAATACAGCAGTTTACAAACGATTGGGGTCTAAAGGGAATTCAAACTATGAAAAATCTACTTGTTCTAACTATAGCATTCTTTTTGCTAGTGCCTTGCTTTGGGCAAATGATTGATCCTCTTGACGAAGCTAAAACGCGCGAAAAGAATCAGGAGAATAAAATATACAAAGCAACGCAATGGAGCTACAAGTACGAGAATGGAAAACCAGCTCAAAACGGCAATATTAGCGTAATCACGGTATACAATACGAATGGTTTTCCGGTTGAAGTTACCAACTTCAATTCGGGAAAGATCTCTACCGTACAAAAATATTCGTACGATATTAAAGGAAACAAATCGGAGTACACCAACTTCGATGCCGATAAAAATAAAAAGACCTACGCCGTATCGTTTAACTACAATTCGCAAGGGCTCCTTATTAGAGAAGATGGTTATGATGGTCTATCGCCATACCATACCGAATACTCCTACGACTCTACAAGTAGAATGTCGAACATTTCGAAGTTTGACGAAAAAAATGTGATTGAGGAACGTTGGGATTACTCCTACGCAGACACCGTTAGCCTTATCGCAATAACAAAGAAAGGTAAGCTCACCAATAAAAAGCGCATCACCAAAAACACCAAGGGGCAGACACTTGAAGATGTAAAGTATGATGCATTAGATAAGGAATTGAAAAAGACCCTTTACTTCTACTCGGCCAACGGTCAAACTGACACCCGAGATGAGTATGTTAGCGGCAACAAGCGCTACACGCACAAGTACATCTACGACAAAGACAATAAGCTTGTTCAGGTAATACAAATAGAACCAACAGGTAAGCAATTCCCATACAGCAACTACAAGTACGACACTAAGGGAAACCTACTTCAGGAACAGTGGAGCGAAAACAAAGGAACAGAATACTCTAGGAAGGAGTCGATATACGATCCAAAAGACATTTTAAAGGAGGTTGACACCTACTACGCTCCATACGAGTATCAGGTGTTGTACAAGTACACCTACGAATTCTACCAATAACCACATAGTAATGAGCTTAGAAAGCAGCGTACTTATCGCTCAAGAGGAAGAGATCACCGGATATACCATTTATAGCAAGCTAGCAAAGGTCGAAAAAGACCCGCACAATGCACGCCTATTTGAAGAAATTGCCCAGCAGGAGATGAAACATTACAACCTACTGAAGGATATTTCGGGAGTTGATGTTGAAGCCAACAAGTGGGACACATTTAAAAACTACTTTATCACAAAAACCTTTGGCTTAACATTTGGCATTAAGCTAATGGAGAAAAACGAGCAGAACGCCCAAAAGGCCTATGCCGAACTCGAAAAACACTATCCTTTCGTTGCCCAAATCCGAGAGGATGAAGAAAAGCACGAACATCAGCTGATAGCGATGATTAACGAGGAGAAGTTAAAGTATGTTGGCTCGATTGTACTAGGACTAAACGATGCCCTAGTTGAGCTTACCGGTGCGCTGGCAGGATTAACCTTCGCCCTATCGAACACCCGACTAACCGCTCTTGCCGGATTGATTACCGGTATTGCCGCAACTTTTTCGATGGCTGCCTCATCGTACCTTTCGTCGAAGGCAGATGGAGAAGAGGATGCGTTAAAATCATCGACATACACGGGTATAGCTTACCTTATTACGGTAGCATTACTTGTGACACCTTACCTCGTTCTTGATAACGGTATTGCGGCGCTAGGCTGTATGATTGCCATCGCCATATTCATTATCTTCATCTTCAACTACTACATCTCTATTGCAAAAGACCTAAACTTCAAGAAACGTTTCCTCGAAATGGCTATAATAAGTGTTTCAGTAGCGGGATTCTCGTTCATTCTAGGTATGGTGCTCAAGCAATTCCTTGGCGTTAACGCATAATCAGAACAACAAATATAAAAGAGAAAGGCTTCCAAATGGAAGCCTTTCTCTTTTATATAAAGTTAGATATTGGATGTTAGACTTTAGACAAAACCACCTAACATCTAATATCTCAAATCTAACATCTCCCAACTCTAATCTTCTGAAAAAGCAAACTCGCCCCGTTCGAACTCGCCAAAACGCTTAGCCTGGTAGGCAATCATGCGAGAAATATCGGTAAACGACTCAGCCGTCTCCTTCGATATTTCGGCCTTTTGCATTGTCAGCAGCAGCTTATAGTAGAGTGCGTAAAAGCAGTACTCCATATCGTTTGCAAGTTGTTGGGGAACCTTCTCCTTAAACGACACAATGGCCGCAGTTGCATTAAACACCAACATTCGGTAGGTTTCCTCGGTAGGCTCCTTTAGCAAGCGCTGGTGAAAGTCATCAAGTTCGTTAATAAGGTAAAGGGTGATGGATATAAAACCACTCTTAATCTTATCCTCCTCCTTCAGTAGCTTACAGAAGTCGCGATACCACTGCATCTCCACTTCGGTTTCGTCGCTAGGTAAACCCAAAGGGGTAACCAGCGCTTCACGAATACGAGTTTCGTCGAATTCGAATGAGCGAAGAAGGTCGGTTAGCTGCCAAATAAACAGAATATATTCGGCGACATTATCTTTTCGTTTTTGTGATGCTAGCTTCATTCGCCGGAGTCCTCCCCACCCCAGTAGTAGTTATCCATTAAGTCGTCTATTTCACGTCGCTCCCTTTTGGTTGGGGGACCAGTACCCGCATCGCGCTGGACAAAGATGGTCGTACGATTCATCCGTAACTTTTCCAACTCCTCTTCGGGTGTTAAATTTTCGGCGTACAGGCATACGTTTCGAGCAGGTTGGCGATTGGCGATAAGTGCCAACACCTTAAAGGTGTACACCACCGGCATTTTCTTAACCCCCACAAGATCGTTCACCTTAACATCGCGCGAAGGTTTAGCCTGAACTCCATTTATGGTAATTCGGCCCAGCTTACAAGCATCGGCAGCATCGGTTCGCGTTTTAAAGGCGCGAATAGACCACAGCCACTTGTCGAGACGTACTGATGTTACTATAGCTGCCATACCGGCTACTTTTTATTGTAAAAATTCATTACTCGCTCTAAGCCTATTGTCCCAAAGCCCCTAATAGCCTCCACGCTATGGTCGATTAACGCAGGAAGAAGCTTCTCCTCCTCATCGGTCCATCGGCCTAAAACGTAGTCGACCTGCTTTCCCTTGGCAAACTTATCGCCAATGCCAAATCGAAGGCGAGCGTAATTGGGAGTATTGAGTATTTCGTTGATATGCTTTAAGCCGTTATGGCCGCCATCGCTTCCCTTTTCGCGAATACGGATGGAGCCAATGGGCAGGGCAAGATCGTCAACAATAATAAAAACATGTTCGATCGGTATTTTTTCGGCCTGCATCCAGTAGCTAACAGCCTTTCCGCTCAGATTCATGTAGGTCGATGGCTTGAGTAAAATAAAGGTTCGCCCCTTAAACTTCACCTCTGCCACATCGCCATATCGCTTGGTAGTAAACGAAACACCACCCGCTTTAGCAAATGCATCGACCACCTTAAAACCTATGTTGTGCCGGGTATTAACGTACTCATCGCCAATATTCCCTAAGCCTACAATAAGATACTTCAACGCGCTATCAGTTTATACTATAGAAGAAAGGCGTTAGGGTTTGTAGTCCTAACGCCTTATATCAAATAGTCTTTAATTACTATTTCTTTTTCTTACCAGCTTGTTGAGCAGCAAGAGCAGCAGCAGCAGCAGCACCACGAGCGGCACGTGTCATCTTAACTGCACAAACTACATTACTCTTAGGGTTAAGAATGGTAACGTTTGGGAACTCAAGTTCGCCTACCATTACAGTCTTACCAAGACCTAGAGTAGAGATGTCGATATCAAGGGTATCTGGAAGATCCTTAAGGAATGCAGAAACCTTAAGCTTGCGAGATGTAAGAGTTAGCTTACCCCCTTGCTTAACGCCTTCAGAGCTACCTGTAAGATTTACCGGAATTTCGATAATTACAGGAACATCCTCTGATACACGGAAGAAGTCGATGTGAAGAACTTGATCGGTTACTGGGTGAAACTGAATTTCGCGAATAACAGCCTGTTCGCTTTTATCGTCGATTTTAAGGTCGATGATGTATGCGTTTGGCGTGTAAAGAATATTCTTAAGATCCTTCTCAATTACGGTAAAGTTAACGTTTCCGCCAATACCGTAAAGGTTACATGGAGTAAGCGCGTTACGACGAACGTGCTTTGCACCCTTCTTACCAATTTCGCTACGTAGAGCGCCTTGAAGTTCGATACTTTTCATTTTGTTTTGTTTTTGTGTTACTCAGAGCCTAAATTGGCTCCCCATCACACCTTCAATCAACAAGAAGGCTGATATTTTGAGATGGCAAATATAGTAAAATCTACTGAATGAATGTCGTGCTTATTGATTTATAGTTGTACACCTTATCAATAACATCGGCAAAGTGATCGGCTACGCTTAGCACCTTAATTTTCGAGGTGTCAACATCGGTACGCAACGGAATGGTATCGGTAACGCAAACCTCAATGAGAGCCGAATTAGCAATACGCTCGTAAGCAGGACCCGAAAGAACGGGGTGGGTTACCACCGCACGAACACTTTTCGCTCCCATGCTCATCATCATATCGGCAGCCATGGTAATGGTACCTGCCGTATCGATCATATCGTCGAATATGATTACATTTTTATCCTTCACATCGCCTATGGCAGTCATATGGCCAACTACGTTTGCCTTTTCGCGCTGCTTGTGGCAAATTACCATCGAAGCATCAAGGAAACGAGAGTAGGCATGAGCACGCTTGGCGCCTCCCATATGGGGTGCGGCAACGGCCAGGTTGTCGAGGTTAAGCGACTTGATGTAGGGTACAAAAATCGAGCTGGCGTAAAGATGGTCTACTGGCACATCGAAAAAACCTTGAATTTGGTCGGCGTGCAAGTCCATGGTCATGATACGGTCGACACCCGAGGCGCAAAGAAGGTTGGCAACCAGCTTGGCACCAATCGAAACGCGGGGTTTGTCCTTACGATCCTGACGAGCCCAACCGAAGTAGGGCATTACGGCCACCACTCGGTGAGCCGAAGCACGCTTTGCAGCGTCAACCATTAAGAAAAGTTCGAATAGATTGTCGGTTGAAGGGAACGTAGACTGAATGATGAATACGGTACAACCTCTAACACTTTCGTCAAATGAGGGTTGAAACTCACCATCGCTAAACTCTACAACTGACGATTTTCCTAGGTCGATACCGAAACTTTTGGCAATTTTTTCGGCTAGATAACGAGAGTTTCTTCCTGCAAAGAACTTGATCGAATGCTTATGGGCCATTGATGCGGTAAATTATGTCGTTTGTGTAAATTGACTGCGCAAAGGTATAAAATGCACGTAAAAATAACGACAGGCGCTATTCTTTTGTGTTAACAAGTTTAATGCAATCGTAGATATACGTCAGCAGCTCATCGTGTCCTTTTCGTTTGGTACTCGAGGTGTAGAACATTGGAGGTAGCTCGTCCCAAGTTTCGAGCAAGCTGGCCGAGTAGCGAGCCATGTTGCTTTTAAGAGCCTCTGGGCCCATCTTATCAATCTTGGTAAACACCATGGTAAACGGAATACCGTGCTCGCCCAACAGGTTCATAAAGTCGAGATCGACCTTTTGCGGTTCGTGGCGCGAGTCGATGAGCACAAACAGACAGGTTAGCTCGTCGCGCGCTTCCAGGTAGCTAGTAATCACCTCCGAGAAACCCTTCATGGCAGTCTTGGATGCCTTGGCGTAGCCGTAACCCGGAAGATCGACCAAATACCAGCCATCGTTTACCAAAAAGTAGTTGATAAGCTTGGTTTTACCGGGGGTACCCGATACCTTAGCCAGCCCCTTTTGGTAGGTTAAGTAGTTTATTAACGACGACTTTCCAACATTCGACCTTCCAATAAAGGCAAACTCCGGAAGCTTTTGTGGTGGGCACTGCGAAGCCCTTTCGGCGCTTTTTACAAAGATTGCACTCTTTACCTGCATACTCTTGAATTTTGCACAAAGATAGGAATTATAAGCAGTTCGCCATTAACCCGGAAGAAGTTATGGAATTTGAGGAAGTTAGACGAAGATAGAGGAAGGATATGGAAGTTAAAGAAGTCAGAGAAGTTAAAGAAGCGCCTCAACCGCCGGGTGCCTCTCTGTGCCACGGTGTTGCACAAGAAGTTAACCGAACTTATCTCA
>CAXYUU010000055.1:0-12150 GCA_964292015.1 uncultured Acetobacteroides sp. | reverse complement strand
GGGTGGAGATTTCGTGCGCCCAATGTGGCGGCCATCTGGGTCACGTATTCGTGGGCGAGGGGTTTACCAAAACCAACATCCGCCACTGCGTAAATTCGGTATCGCTGAAATTTATTCCGGATACCAGCACCAAGTCGCCGTAGCGGTTGATACAACGTAAACCGACACCATTTAATACCGTAAAAAACGAGGAGGCCTGCGTTTTGCGTAGGCCTCCTCGTTTTTTTTTCAACGTCGATAGCACGAAGTTAAATGTAAAATGGAAATAAATGGAAAGTTATACTGAAGCTAGACAGAAGAATGTTGAAGTTACAGAAGTTAAAGAATGGTGACGATATCGAATCGTAAGTATCCACAGCCGGCTGACCCCCAAGGATAGATACTAACATCTCACGTCTCACGTCTAATATCTCAAATCTCTATAACGCATAGTCTACACAAACGCGCCCTTCGTTAATCTTCTTGATGAATTCGACCACCTTGAGGTGCTCGGGATGGATGGCGTAGGCCTCCAAGTCGCGCAGGGTAGCGAATTCGCTCTCCAGAATCAGATCCCAGTTGCCCTCGGGCGTACCAGGTGCGTTGATGCCCACCCGAATGCTTCGTATTTCATCAATTACCCCGCGAAGGTCTTCGAGCATCGACTTGGCCTCAAGGGCATTTTGTAGCTTAGTCCTGCCGTCTACCATATCTTTGAGTTTCCAGCAAACAACGTGTTTTATCATAATGGATTCGTATTTGAGGCAAATATATCAACTTTAACACGTTGTTGCTGCTAACAAACGCTAAAAGGCCGGGGGGAGCGCCAGCGTGTGGGGTAGCGGTTTTCTTTGCGTAAAATTAAGCTGCCGTAGCTTTGGGGTAACCGATTTCGCAGCGTTTTTTCCTACTTTTGCCATCAACCAACCAAAAACCATTCGTGTGAAAAGTCAACCGCCACAAATATCCGAAAGTACCGACTCCGATTTGCCCAAAGCCACGTGGCGCGCCAAGCTTAAGCGCTCGCTTGCCAAGCTGAAAACCCTCATTGTCGATCCGAACGAGAGCAACCTTACCAAGAGCGTTTCGGTAGGGGTGGGGGTATTTATTTCGATTATTCCACTGTGGGGATTTCAGACAATTGTTGCCGTTGCCACCTCGTTTATCTTTAAGCTCAACAAGCCGTTGGTAATTGCCGCCAGCTACTTTAGCGTGCCACCTATGACGCCTTTTGTACTCTACTTCAGCGTTATTTTTGGCGGGCTATTTGTGAGCAAGCCCATTGCCTTTAGCCTTTCGTCGATCAGCTTGGATGTTATTCAGGCGGCGCTATTCCAGTATGTGGTTGGCAGCCTTGCCCTAGCGGTGGTGGTGGCCTCGGCCTTTGGGTTGAGCACCTCGTTGCTGCTAAAGGTTCGCAGGCGGGCGTAAAAAAGGAGTCCCGAAGGACTCCTTGGCTATTTCTTTGTTGCTATTTCTTTGTTGCGATCTTTGGGGATGTACTCTTTTCGTTCTATCTCCTCGCCTTTGGCGTTGGTCTTTACAATTACGGTTCTCATTTTACCATCAGCCCCCTTTTCAGAAATAATACTAATGGTATTACGTTCAAGGGCATCTTTCATATACCTATAGCTGCTTTCTAACTTTTCCTCAATGGCCCCCTTCTTCATGCGGATGTTATCTACATACTTTAGGTAGCTGTTATACTCTTCGTTTCTCTTTGCGTAGTTCTTTAATTCAAACTCGTAAATGGAGGCTATTTTTATGTAGGGCTCCGAATTTTCGGGAAGGTACCACTTTGCATTGTTCAGCTGCTCGATGGCGCTATCATGCTTTTTAAGCCTGCTATAGCAATCGGCATTGGCAATGTAGGCCTTGTAGAGCTTAATGTTATTTGGCTGCAGGGTCTCTATCGATTTAGAAATGTACTTAATTGCCTTTAAAGGATCGTTAATTTCGAGGTACGATTTACCTAGGTAGAAAGGGATTTCGAAGGTTAGCTGAATGTTGTTGTTATTTTTATCCCACACCTTTTGAAACTCTTCCGAAACGCCAAGGTGGTCTTTTTGGTTTAAGTAGGCATACCCTGCACGCTTGTAGGTTTCGTCCTCAATAGTATCTCCATCAGCCTTTAACTTGGCGACCTGCACCAGGCACGAGTCGTAGATATTTGAAAGGTAAAATGCCTTGGCAATGTTTCGGCGGAGAAGAATTGCAGAGCGCGATTTTGGGTTTCCAGCCATGCTCAATCCCGAGTAGGCTGTTCGAATAGCACTGTCGAGTTGGTTATTCTGAATTTGTGCGTTGCAAAGAAGCAGGCTGGTGGTTAAACTTTTCGGATTTAGCTCTCGGGCTTTGAGGTAGGCTTTTAGAGCCGGTTTATCCTTGTGGGCCGATTCGTAAATTCGTCCTAGATTGACGAAGTAGAGGGCGTTGGTACTGTCGATCGAGCAGAGCTGTAGGGCATTTATTGCTGCAAGATCTCGTTGTCCGCTGCTGAGGTTTAGCTTAAGGATGAGGCTCAATGCTTGGGTGTTGTTCCTATCTAAATCTATTACCTTAAGAAAGGAGTTCATCGCCATCTCCTCGTCGCCACTGTTTAGGTAGGCCTCGCCAAGGGCAAACGATGTTTTTACGTCGGTGGAGTCGAGCTCGTAGGCTCGGTTGAGGTAGTCGATGCTTTTGTTGTAGCTGTTTTTCTCTCGGTAAGCTTGTGCCAGCTTGCGGTAGAGCTCTTTCGTTGGTTTGCCACCGCTAAACAGGAGCATTTCGCCATACTTAATTATGTCTGCACTGTTTTCGTTAATTATGGCGCGGTTAAAATCTTCGCGCTGGGCGAATAGTGAGGTTGTTAAAAGCAGTCCCACAAGGAGCATGTAGGTTCGTTTCATAGTTGGAGCGGATTTGTTAGCTATCTTTTTTTTATAGTATGTGGTAAATGTAAAAAAATAAATAGGCAGGGAGTATCTTCCTGCCTATTTATTTCAACGAATCCTTTTTCTCTTTATCTACCTATCCCCTTTTGTTTGCCCCTCTAGTTGGCTTTTAATAGAGCTGTAGCTGCTCATCGTCTCCTTGCTGATGGTGGCGCCGCTTTCGCGTTGCCTGTCGATGTACGATATGAAGCGTTTTAGCGACTCCCGTGCTTTGGCATTGTTCTTCATATCGAGATATACATCTTTGAGGGCTAAGTAGGCAACCGACGTTCCTGGGTTTGCCTTTATGGCCTCTTCGAATGCGGCTACCGCTGCCGGGTAGCTCTTTGTTTGATTTAGGTATAGCCCATTCAGTAGGTTTGCGTTGTACACCATTTGGGGTGCGGGGGTGATGTTTCTGGTGGCAATATCGATATACTTCTTGGCCCTCTTTAAATCGTACATGTTGAAGTACGACTGCGCGATGGTAAACGGCAGCTGGAATTGCAGGCTATCGCCTTCGGGACTTTTGCGGTAGAGCACCTCGAGACTGGCTGCGGCATCGTCGAAGAAGCCTTTCATAAAGTAGCTATAGCCGGCCAGCTTGTAGGTGTACACGTCGGATGTGTCGCCATCGGCCTGAAGCTGCTTTACCAGGCTGATACACGAGTCGGCATTCTGCTGGTTGTACTGCATGAGGGCAAGGTTTCGGCGAAGAACAATGGCGTTCTGCGATTTCTTGTCGGCTATCAGCGCAAGTCCTTCGGTTGCCACTGCGGCCGCCTTTTCGTTTTGAGCCGAGGATATCAGCAGGTTGCACAGCTTGGTTCTGCTGAATATATCGTTCGGATTAAGCGACACCGCCTTTTCGAACACCCCGATGGCATCCTTGCCCATCCCGGCACGGAGTAGCACCGATCCTAGATTTCGGAAATGGATGTAGCTGGCGCTGTCGAGCAGACAAAGCCTTGTTGCCCTATTGATGGCGCTGGTCATGTTCCCCTTATTCAGGAATATCTTCAGCTGAAGCGAGAGGGCGTAGGTGTTGGTTGGGTCGATGTCGGATACCTGGTTGAGGTAGGCCAGCGACTTGTCCTCGTCGCCTGCAGCGTAGTAGGCCTCTCCAAGGGCAAGAGATGTTCGGGTATCGGTAGAGTCGAGCAGGTAGGCCCGGTTGAGGTAGTCGATGCACTTGCCGTAGCTGCTCTTATCCTTGTAGGTTAGCGCTAGCTTGCGGAAGAGCGCTTTCGACTGTTCGCCGTTGGCTGCTAACATCTCGCCATACTTAATAATGGCATCTCTATCGTCGTTAATAATGGCCCGGTTAAACTCCTCGCGCTGGGCAAAGAGGGCGGTCGAAAGGAGTAATCCTACGAGTAGAGAAAAGGCTCTGTTCATGGTGGTGGTCGGTTGTAAGATTAGACGTTGGTCGCTTAAAGTAAAACACCCATGATACCCAACAGCCAGATGACGATAGCATGGGTGTTACATTCGACTTTTAGGTTATAGTTAGCGCAGATGAATAGGTATAGGATTATGAATAACGTAAGGTGATAGTGTTGTGAAAGCCGCTAGTAAATTCAGCTAGCGGCTTTTAGTGATTTAGGCTACCTTGGTAGCTGTAAACTACTTTTGCATGTTCGCTTCGGTAATACCTTCTTTGAGCGTAATTTCTATAATTCCGTTCTTGCTTTTGTCTCCGTACTTGGCAACCTCAGAACTTGTTTTATTTACATTAATGGACTTAATTTTATCCGGATCAATGTTCTTCATCTCTTCTTTAGTTATTTCCTTACCATTAATAATATATACAATATTATCGGGGAGGTCTCCACTAGTTTTTACTCCAGAGGTGCCAGCAGTTATTGTGATTTTTCTCTCGTTGGTGCTTGCTTTTTTGTCACCATCGAGTCGGAACTTAACAGGCATGGTAAATCTTACACTAACAGGTTTGCCGTTTTGTTTGCCTGGAGTCCAGTTTTCCATCAATTTCGTTACCCGAATCGCTTCGGCATCTAGAGATGGATGTACCCCTCTAATCACCTTGATATTGCTAACCGACCCGTCTTTTTCTACAATAAATTGCACGTATACGGTACCCTGGATATCTTTCTTAATTGCGTCTTCTGGATACTTGGTGTTTTTTCCTAAAAAGTCAATCATACCTTTCGTACCTCCTGGGTATGTGGGCATCTGTTCTACTACATCATATACTTGTTTACCGTCATCTTTTGTTGCAACGGGGGTAACCTTAACCTTTGAAGGTTGCTTTTGGAAGGTTGCTAAGGATGCGGCATCGTTGTTCCCGGTGGTATGGTTTACACCAAGCTCCACGGTAAAGGAAGTCAGTACAAGTGCAGCTACGAAAGCTACTGGAATGAGGAGACTCTTAATGCTGAGCCATCCCGATTTGCTGATTTTGTTCATCATTTTGATACGTTTTTTTATGAGGATCAGACTAAAGTGGCTCACCGGAACTACCTCGCGCCCAACGGTGGCGTTCACCAGCAATGCCTGGTACTCGTAGGTGCTCACACCGAGGTCGATTACGGCGCGGTCGGCCGCGTACTCGTGGTTTTCGGTAATGAGGCGCTTGAGCATCCATGAGGCTGGATTAAACCACTGGAACACCGCAAAGAGCTCGCCCAAGAGCAGGTCGAAAGAGTGCAGCTGCCGGCTGTGCACGCGCTCGTGGAGTAGCATCTTGGTAAGATCGCGGTGGTCGATGAACTTCTCGGGGAAGACAATCCACCCAAAGAAGGCAAATGGGGCGATGGCCGCACGGGTCACCTTCATATTATAGCTATCGATAGTATAATTCTTAGCAGTGGCGATGATGTAGAGCACGCGGGCGTACGATCCAATCATCCGTAATAGAAATATGGCAATACCGGTTAGGTAGATGGTAAGCAGGATGCTGCTTGTGCTGCCCCAGCTGATGCCAGGGGCCGATGTGCCGTGAGCGGTAACCACCACCTCGGGCAGGTTGATGATGTAGGTGGGGGGGATGATGGCAACCGGCTGGCTGCTCCACTGCATGGTAAGCAGGGGAACTAGCACGCTCCAAAGAACGGCACCCATTAGGTAAAATCGGTTGCGGGCAAACGAATGGTCGGCGGCAAGGGCTAGCTTAAAAAGTCCCATCAAAAGCAGGATGCTGAGCGCAACCTTGGCTAGGTATATCAAGAATTCGGTTGTCATGGCTTTTCCTTATTTTTTTGAACCATCTCTAGTATTTCCTTCAGGTCGTTCTCGCTGAGCTTCTCGTTTTGGGCAAAGAACGATACCACGTTTTTGTACGAGCTGCCAAAGTAGCTGGTTACAAATCCCGAAAGGAATTGTGCCGTGTACTCCTCCTGTTGGTATAGCGGGAAGTATACGTTTACGTTGCCAAAGGTTTTATGGTCGATGTAACCTTTGCTTTCGAGGAGCTTTACCACGGTGGCAAGGGTGTTGTAGTGTGGCTTTTTCTTATCGGGGTAGTTTTCCATGATGTCCTTTATGGCACCTTCGCCCGTAATCCATACCGCTTGCATTACCTTTTCTTCCTGTCGTGTTAACTTTTCCATGGCTGATTCTAATTTTTCGATAGAACAAATGTATACTATAAAAATAGTAGTTGCAACTATATTTATAGTAATTATACGACTGTAGTAGTATTGTTTTTCACATCCGTTGGTTTATAGTAGTTTACAGGTGAATATTTTTTGAAAATATTTTAGTATAGGTGTTTTGGTCGGATAATCTTGAAGGTTTTTGTCTTTAAATTGACAGGCAAAGAAAGATGGATCACAAAAAAACAGGCTAAACAACCTCGAGTTTGGGGTTGTTTAGCCTACGGGAATTGGTGAGTATTGTAGTAAGTCGATTAGCGTGGTTCTCGCCAGTGTTTATGACAGTTCTGTTGTGGTTACTTCGCTAGCTGGCCTCCTGATTCCTACCTCGCGAGTAGTACGTGTAGGCAAAGTTGGATCCGATAATAAGCACTACTCCGAGTACGGCCAGCAGGCTATACCGTTCGCCAAGGAAGATAAGGGCGAGCATCGACCCAAAGATGGGCTCGAAGTAGGCCAGGAGGGGAGCCAAATCGGCGCGCACCGCGCTAAATCCTTTAAAGTAAAAAATCCCCCCAATGGTGGTTGCAAAGGCACCAAGACCGGTAGCGGCAACCATGTTGTGGCTGGTAAACGATATGGGGAGTAGGAATGCTGCCGGTAAGAAGAGTACGATGCCAACCATGGTCCCGCTGATAAGGGTGTGCTCGGCGTCAAATCCGCTGCTACGCATGGCCCTAATCTGCACCATCATGATGCTAAAGAGGAAGCCCGAGGCCACCGCCGATGCTAGTCCAACTACGTTGAGCTTGGTATCCGACAGGCTCGATGTTACCACAAGGAGCAGCCCAACGAGGTTTACCGCCGACGATAGGTAGTAGCGTGTGCCAAACTTCGAGTGCTTTAGGCTGGGGATAAACAGGCGGCGCATCACCTTTTCGGTAAATGGCAGGTAGATGGTGGCGGTGTAGAGCAGCACCACGCTTAGTCCAACCGAAAAGAGGAGCGTTCCAACCACGTAGGTGGCCATTACCAGTGCTGATACCAATCCGGTAAACAGGTAGAGTTTGGGCGATTGCTTTACAGCATTCCAGTTACGCGCCAGGTACTGCTTTGCCTTCGCATTGGTAACCACGAGCTGTACCAAAAGTATGGCCACAAAGGCCATCATGGTAAAGCTGTAGCGCAGCAGCAGGATGTTTAGCGGGTGGGTGTTCTGTATGAAGTTGGCAAATATACCCATCGAGGCCATTAGGAAACAGCCTATAAAAAGTAGCGTAGCCCCTTTTTTGTTGTTCATAGCGGCTAAACGGGTAGGCTGAAGTATCCGTCGAGAACCATCTTGGTGGGGATAACCTTCATTTGTGCGACATTGTAGATTACTTCGGCAACCTCGTTGGGGTCGATAAATGCCTGAACCCTATCCTCGAAATACTTGCGCTCGTCCTTGCTAACACCTGCCCACAGCGAGGTCTCGACCGGGCCGAGCTGCAGGTTAAATACGTGCATGCGGCCAGCCCTTCCGAAGCGGGCGTTGTAACTTTTGGCCAGGTTGTCGATGTAGGCAAAGCTGGCGCCGTAGTGTGGTGCCGATGGTAGCCCGAAGTCGGCGCTTTGGCCTAGCAGGTTTACCAGCAGTCCACCGATGGTTAGGTGCTTGTTGGCTAGCGTAAAGATGGCCACGTAGCCGCGCAGGTAGGGTTCCATCTTTAGGTAGTCGTCGAACGAGCCAAGGTCGGTGTTGATGTAGGGGAACGATGCCGTAACAATTAGGTCTAGTGGGCCCACCTGGTTAAACACCTGCTCGATATCGGCAATTTGCGTGATGTCGAGCTGCTGGCTATTGCCCTCGGGGAGCGTATCTTTCAGCGAGCGGTAGGTATAGTAAACCTCGTACTCGTTTCCTAACCGTTCGATAATCGAGCGGCCCATATCGGATCCGCCACCTATTACTAGTGCCTTCTTTTTCATCTTCGATTGTTGTAGAGGGCACAAGTATAGTAAGAATTGGGGGAATTCTTTAAGAAGTTAAACGAAGTTATTTCAGAAGTTAGAAGAAGTCATAGAAGAAGAACACTATCTACCTACAACGAAAATTCAAAGATCAGTCTCCCGCTGGTGAGGGTAAGGGGGATATTGACGAGTTAGAACATGAGGAGTTTTTTAAGACGTAAGACGAAAGTTAAACGGAGAAGGAGTATGGAAGGGCGAGGTGATAAAAGCATATACAGTGCCTACGCTTAGCAAAGAGGCATTATGTATACATATTTGGCTGCCGCAGAGTTGCAGCGACCAAATATGTATGCATATTTGCCTGTCGCAGTTCTGCAGCGGCCAAAACTGTATGCATAATTGCTTGTCGCTGGGTTGCAGCAAGCAAAACTGTATACATATTTGCCTGCCGCAGTTCTGCGACACCCAAATATGTATGCATAATGGTTCGGGCAGCGTTCTAAACCGATGGTTATGCCACAAAAAAATCCAGCCACTGTCGCAAGGGCGGGATTCTATTTTGAGTTTAACGTTGTATTTGCTGTTTTACAGATCGTCTGTACCTATTCGATATCGTCTAAAAGTTCTTTTATCTCAGAGTCGGAAATGGATTCTCTGTCCGACTTGTCGAATAGGGAGAGTAGGAATACGGTTTGGCTGACTACCCGAACGTAGGTGATAACTCTGGCTCCTTTCGATTTTCCTTTTCCTTTCGATGTAATGGCGAGCCTTATTTTGTAGCAGCTGCTCGTTAGCGGTATTCCAAGGGTAGGGTTTTCTTCCAGCTGAGGGATGAGTGCCGAGAGATCGGATTTCAGTGATGGGTATTTCTTAGCCAGCTTTCGCACCTGCCTTTCGAAGGTAGGCGTGGTGGATACGCTATAGCTCATCGAGAAAATCGGTTGCGCTACGGGTAGGCTTGTACCCCTCCTTCACATCGTTGACGTAGTCGATGGACTCCCTAAGGTCTTCGAGCTGTGCCGCCTTTTCCTTCGATAGGGGGCTAACCTTTACAAACGAAAGGTTCTTGAGAAGCTCAAGAAAGAAGGTGGCCTTGCTGTCAGCAATTTCGATGAGGAGTTTCATGGTTCGTTTTATTTTGCCCTACAAAAATAGGGAATTGAATAGTGAAAATCACTAGTAGTGACTGTTTTCTGTCTCTGCTACCACAAAAAAATCCCGCCACTGTCACAGGGGCGGGATTCTATCTAGAGTTTAACGTCGTCTCTAACGTCCAACAATTACTTCGTTCCTAGCGCTACCGCTTTTTGCACGGCAGCCTTAATTCCTTCGGCATTTTTACCGCCGGCTTGGGCAAAGAAGGGCTGCCCACCACCGCCGCCTTGGATCTCCTTGGCCGCTTCGCGGATGATTTGCCCAGCATTTAGCCCCTTGTCCTTTACCAAATCGTCGCTTACCGCAACGGTAAGGCTTGGCTTGCCGTCGGAAACGGCGCCAATTACGATAAGGAGCGATTCGTTTTCGCTCTTCAGCTGGAAGGCAAGATCCTTAATGGCATCTGGCGAGAGTTCGACCTCTTCGGCTAGCACCTTAATGCCGTTTATTTCTGTAATCTTAGCTTTAAGCTCACCCTTAAGCACGAGCACCTTCTCGCGCATCAGCGCATCGATGGTTTTGCGTAGCTCTGCCGCCTCGTCTATCAGCTTTTTAAGTCCTGCCGATAGGTTGGCCGGGTTATGTAGTAGGGCTTTTACCTCCTTTAGCGATTCTTCCTGGCTGTTTACCAGCGCCTCGGCACCCTTTGCGGTAACCGCCTCGATACGGCGAACCCCTGCGGCAATGGCGCCTTCGGAGGTTAGCTTAAAGAATCCGATTTGTCCGGTGGCTGGTACGTGGGTTCCCCCGCATAGCTCTACCGATTCGCCAAACTGGATAACGCGTACCTTATCGCCGTACTTTTCGCCGAATAGCGCCATGGCACCCATCTTTTGGGCCTCTTCGATTGGCGTATCGCGGTGCTCGCCAAGCGGGCTATTCCTGCGGATGAGCTCGTTAACGATTTGCTCCACCTGCTTCATCTCCTCGTCGGTTACCTTTTGGAAGTGGGCAAAGTCGAATCGAAGACCTTCTGGGCGTACCAGCGATCCTTTTTGCTCGACATGCGTGCCCAGTACCTGGCGAAGTGCAAAGTGGAGGAGGTGGGTTGCCGAGTGGTTGTTGGCGGTGGCGGTGCGGCCATCGGTATTTACCACGGCGTGGAAGTTGGCCGAGGCATCCTGCGGAAGCTTATCGGTCATATGTACAATAAGGTTGTTCTCCTTAACGGTATCGATGATGCTGATGCGTTCGCTCTCCGACTCGATGTAGCCCGAGTCGCCCACCTGTCCACCGCTTTCGCCGTAGAAGGGGGTGCGGTCGAATACCAGCTGGTACTGCGTTTTATTCTTGCTCTTAACGGTGCGGTAGCGGGCAATTACCACATCGGCGCTGGCGTGGTCGTAGCCAATAAACTCCTCGGTGTCGAACTTACGTAGCTCCACCCAGTCGTCGGTTTCTACGGCTGCGGCATGGCGCGATCGGTTTTTCTGCTCGTCGAGCTCCTTGTCAAAGCCGGCTTTATCTATGGTGAACCCCTTCTCGCGAGCAATCAGCTCGGTGAGGTCGTAGGGGAATCCGAATGTATCGTTCAGAAGGAAGGCGGTTTTGCCGTCGATTTGGGTTTTGCCCTCGGCTTTTACCTTTTCGATAATGGTGTCGAGGTGGCGGATGCCCGTTTCGAGGGTGCGAAGGAAGGCGCTCTCCTCTTCGGTAATCACCTTTTCGATGAGTGTTTGCTGCGATTTGAGCTCGGGGAACTGCTCGCCCATCTGCCCAACAAGGGTTGGTATTAGCTGGTTGATGAATGGCTCGTTGAATCCGAGGAACGTGTACCCGTAGCGAACGGCACGGCGAAGGATGCGGCGGATAACGTAGCCGGCCTTAACGTTCGATGGCAGCTGGCCATCGGCAATCGAAAAGGCGATGGCGCGAAGGTGGTCGGCAATAACGCGCATGGCGATGTCGGCCTCCTTGTTTTCGCCGTACTTCTTATTCGAAAGGTCGGCTAGCTTAAGGATCAGCGGTTGGAAAACGTCGGTGTCGTAGTTGCTCTTCTTACCCTGAAGGGCCATGCACAGGCGCTCGAATCCCATGCCGGTATCCACATGCTTGGCCGGAAGTAGCTCCAAATCGCCGTTTGCCTTGCGGTTAAACTGCATGAATACGTTGTTCCACACCTCTATTACCAGCGGGTTGTCCTTATTTACCAGGTCGCGACCGGCAACCAGCTTGCGCTCGTCGTCGTCTCTTAGGTCGATATGAATTTCGGAGCAGGGGCCACATGGACCGGTTTCGCCCATCTCCCAGAAGTTGTCCTTCTTCGATCCGGGTAGTATTTGTGCCTCGGGAAGGTACTTCTTCCAAAGTTCGAACGCTTCGGTGTCGGCATCCATTCCCTCTTCTACGCTTCCTCCAAAGTAGCTGGCGTAGAGCCTATCTTTTGGTAGTTTGTACACGTCGGTTAGCAGCTCCCAGGCCCAGGCAATGGCCTCCTCCTTAAAGTAGTCGCCAAACGACCA
This sequence comes from uncultured Acetobacteroides sp., assembly GCA_964292015.1. Lineage (GTDB taxonomy): Bacteria > Bacteroidota > Bacteroidia > Bacteroidales > ZOR0009 > Acetobacteroides. The sequence continues at coordinate 132 of CAXYUU010000055.1, read as the reverse complement.
GTTGCCGAGCATCTCGAACATGGTGTGGTGGTAGGTGTCGTGACCAACCTCCTCAAGGTCGTTGTGCTTACCCGACACGCGAAGGCACTTTTGCGGGTCGGCAACACGGGTGTGCTTGGCCCGCTGGTTGCC
>CAXYUU010000054.1:0-12165 GCA_964292015.1 uncultured Acetobacteroides sp. | reverse complement strand
GTAGGGTAATACCCGCGAGTAGCTCTCCTTGGGAGGCTGCATCAGCCTATAAAGCGGTATCCGTGTAAAGAAGCTGATGGCGGCAACGAGGTTTTGAAGCTGGTTTTTCATAATTCTCTATCTGTGTATATCGTCTTGGATTTAAATTTCATCCACCCCTACCCCCGCCCTCGGGGGATACGGCTCCGAATAAAAATTGTCAACGCTATGCTTGTGTATTTCTACATCTCTTTAATATCCTAACCTACCGATAACCTCAACAATCGACCATTCGCTATCGCCCCAGTAGATGTGAAAGTAGGAGGCGATGGTACGTCCCTTTTGGTAGATACCCGAGGCGCAAGCACGGCCGGTTGCACTACGAACCTCGGCCACCGAAGCGGGCAGCGTACCTTCGGAACGGCTATAGTGAAACTCGTGACCGCAAATGCGAACCCCACCCACCTCCGTCTGACGGTAACCCAGGGTGCACTTGGCATCGGTAAAGGTAGTACCAAACCCGAATACCCCTGCCATGGGGTAGGTGCTGCCATCCTTAAGGGTGAGGTGCTTGCCAAGGTAAATCATCCCTCCACACTCGGCCAGCATGGCACCACCTGCGTTGGAGTAAGCACATACCGATGCTACCATAGACCCGTTGGCCGACAGCTTGTGGGCATACAGCTCGGGATACCCCCCGGGAAGGTACACAAAATCGGTATCGGGCAGCACGCTGTCGTGCAGGGGCGAGAAGTAGGTAACCTGGCCCATACGTTCGAGCACCTCGATGTTGGCCGGATAGGTAAAGCTAAACGCCTCGTCTCTGGCTACGGCAATACGTAAACCTTTCGACGGTGCGGTAGCGGTAGCAGCACCCACAGGCCTAGGTAGCGAGGTAACTTCGAGAAGTTTTTCCACATCGACGTGCTGAAATAGCGATGCGGCAGCCCGGTTGCAGAGCTCATCGATCGCCTGCTCGTCTTCGGTTTGGAGTCCCAGGTGTCGCGACTCCACCCGTAGGTCGTTGCTGGGTGCTATCCATCCCAACGGTTCTACCCCCACCTCCTGAGCGGCAATCTTCAGCAGCTGGTAGTGCGAGGCGCTACCCACGAAGTTAAAGATAACCCCCACCACCCGCACATCGGGGTCATAGGTGGTAAATCCCCTTAGCAGCGGAGCCATAGAGTGGGCCATCGCCTTGGCGTTTACCACCATCACTACCGGAATGCCGAGCGCCTTGGCCACCTCGGCACTGCTGCCCTTGGTTCTGTCGTAGCCGTCGAACATCCCCATTACCCCCTCAACAATGGCCGCATCGGCAGCCGATGCTATGCGGGCATACCGCCCTCGAACGCCATCGGCATCGGACATAAACAGGTCGAGGTTGTAGCTGCAACGCCCTGCCGCCATGCGGTGCAGCTGCGTGTCGAGGTAATCGGGTCCACACTTAAAGGGTTGAACCGACAGTCCACGATTTTTGAGCAGCCTAAGCAACGCCAGCGTTACCAGCGTTTTGCCCGAGCCGCTATGCGGGGCGGCGATAAGGAACTGGGGAATATTCATCGTAAATTTCTTTTTCAACACAGCTGTCAGAACACAGATTTTACTGATTATACAGATTTACACAGCTGGTTTAACCATCAACGAAACAAAGAAAAAGACAAAGAATAGGAATGTTCTCTTTCTTCGGAATCTGTGCAAATCTGTCTTATCAGTGAAATCTGTGTTCTGATAAATCAGTGTTCTAATACTAGTTGAAGCTACGCGTAACGTTTGCCGCGCTAAACGAGCTCATGTTATTTATCATACAAACGGCCGATTCGAGAATTGGATAAGCTACCAGCGCTCCAGTACCCTCGCCCAAACGTAGCTCGAGATGCAGCAGCGGCGTACCTCCAAGTATGTCGAGCATCATGGCGTGCGCCCCCTCGTTACTCTTATGCGAGTAGATGCAGTAGTCGAGCACCTCGGGGTGTAGCGCGGCAGCGGCCATCAACGAGGCGGTGATGTTGAAGCCATCGACCAGGATAACCATACCCAGCTCAGCCGCACGAAGCATTCCTCCGGTAATCATGGCCATTTCGTAGCCGCTAAAGTAGGCAATGATGTCGAACGCCGATCCATCTCCCTTATAGCCGGCCTTGGCACGAGCGAGCACGTCGAGCTTATGAAGCACCCCCTTTTCGTCGAGGCCACTTCCGGCACCAACGGTACGTTCGAGAGGGACATGGTGCAGCATGGTCATCAGCATAGACGAGCAGGAGGTGTTGCCAATGCCCATTTCGCCAAAGCTTACCACGTTGCTACCCTCGCGGTGGATGTCGTCTACCACCTCGGCGCCACGCTCTAGAGCTAGGTGTAGCTCGTCGTGCGTCATGGCCGACTCGTGAAGGAAGTTACGGGTACCGTAGGCAATCTTTTTATGAACCACCTCGGGGTTACCCTCAAAGTCGTGGTCTACTCCGGCATCGATAACCAGTAGCTTAATACCATTCTGGCGGGCGAAGACGCTAACCCCTGCACCACCGCCAATAAAGTTGTATACCATCTGCCTGGTAACCTCCTTTAAGGTGGCGCTAACGCCCTCGTCGGCAATGCCGTGATCGCCGGCAAACACCAGATTGTAAGGCTTGGTAAGCGTGGGCGTAAGGGTTTGCTGGATAACGCCCAGCCTGAGTGCGGTTGTCTCTAGCAGCCCAAGCGAACCCTTTGGCTTGGTGAGGTCATCGATTTTGGCCTGTAGCTCTACTGCAATTGCCCTGTCGGGTCTTTTGATGGAGAACGTTTTCATTGTCGTATATTTTTATTTCACAAAATGCGTATCCAATATCGGTATCGCGATAGGCGTATCCCGTATCGCGAGCTGCTGCTGCGAGGTTTTACCTGCCGGCAATAAGGGTTTGTCAGTAGGTAGAGAAATTACCACCATCCGGTAGCTCATGCTAAAAAGCCAGCTGCTAAGATTTCTACCCAAGCGGTAAGCATCACCCCCTATCTAACGAATGCAGCCTCATGCGATGGCAAAAGAACCTCCTCCTACGGCGGTTAAAAAGCCCCAATACCTCACTCCACCTCGCCCTCGCAAATATCACCTACCCTACAACGTTGTTTTACCCCTCTGCAACAAGTTTTTTTGACCCTTCTACAGTTTTTTTTGGCTCTGGAACAAGTATTTCCATCCCTTCTGCAAATATTTTCGACCCTGCAACAGGTTTTTAACACCCTGCAACAAGTTTTTGGCCTCTTCCACATGGTTTTACCCCTCTTCTACAAGGTTTCACCCACCATCTACAAGTTTTTTTGGCTCGGCAACGGTAGCTGGCTACTCAATAGTAGCGATGAAGACAATTATGAAGTAAAAAAAAAGGATTTCCTACTTCAACCTGCATCCGATAGCCCCAATTACCATGATGAAGAGTCTAAAATCGGTGCTGTGCGCAGACTTTAGCTTCGCTTATTCCCTAACTATCCGCTATCAGAAGAAACAGTATTAGAAAAGGAAAAATAGTAAAGGGGTATGCCAAAAAGCGTTGCTAAGTTTCGGTATACTTCTGTTTAACCTATCTTATAAACCTTCAGAGCTCTTCCTAAACCTAAAGGGCTTCACCTTTTCCTCGGGGAGGTTGGCCTTAAACACATCGTACTTGGCCAGGGTAAAGAAGAGGTCGGATAGGCGGTTGATGTACTCCGGAATCCAGGCCTCGAGCTCCTGTGCCTGCACCACTGGACTCAACTCCCGCTCGGCACGCCGTATGATGGTGCGCACGATGTGGCAAAGGGCGCTTACCTCGGTTTGCCCGGGAAGGATGAAGTCGCGGCTTTCGCCCATCTCGTTGGTCATTTCGGTGATCCACCCCTCGCAGGTTTCCGCACCATCCTCCACCCTAGGCGAGCTGGACTCGCGCAAGGTTTCGGGCAGCGTGGCCACATGCGACATGGTATGCATCAACCCCATTTGAACGGTAAAGAGCCGCTCCTGCCACGGGTTATCGGCAGAAAGCTTGGTGCGCAGCAGCCCGATAAACGAGTTGGCCTCGTCGATGGCGCCGTTGGCCTCGATGCGCACGTGATTTTTGGGAACTCGAACACCTCCTGCTAGCGAGGTGCGCCCCTTATCGCCTCCACGGGTGAATATTGGCATAGCTGATGAGATTTGAGATGTGAGACTTAAGATATGAGACAGCAGATGTTAGAACTTGCGGCGTAAGCCATTCTTTAACTTCTTTGACTTCAAAATTCTTCCGACTAACGTCATAATAACTTCCATTTAAGTACTTCTAACTTCTTACGACCTCTACTTTACCCTTACCGGGATACCCGAAACCATCAGCAGCACCTCGTCGGCCTTGGAGGCGATGTACTGGTTAAGCCAGCCCTGCATATCGGTAAAGTGGCGCTGCACCTCGTTCTCGGCGTGGCCGCCCATCCCTATCTCGTTGGTTATAAAAATAAAGGTGGAGGGTTGCGCCGTAAGGCTGTCGAACTCGCCCTTTACCTGGGCAAGCGATAGGTCGATATCCGAATCGTTATCGAAAAAGAAGTTGGTTGCCCACAGGGTAACGCAGTCTACCACCACCGTGCGGTGGGGCAAGCTGAGGCTTCCCAGGAGCTTCTCCTCCTCGATGTTGGTCCACATAGCACCACGGTCGGCCTGATGCCGCTCCACGCGCTGTCGGAAATCGTCATCCCAGATACGCGAAGTTGCCACGTAAACGGGATTGGAGCAGAGCCCCAAGGCCATCTCCTGGGCGTAGCGGCTCTTACCCGAACGCTGTCCCCCTGTTATTAGAATTATCCTGTCGGCCATGGATGATAGATATTAGATTTAGGATGATAGATATTAGACTTTAGACGTGAGAGGTTAGATGGGAGTTAGTAGATGGTAGAAGTTTCTAATGTCTAATATCTCACATCTAAAGTCTAGAATCTAAAATGTTACCGTTGCCTTAAGCGAGTACATTCTTCCGGGAAGGTTGTACCCGCGCTTTTCGTAGTAGTTCTCGTCGGTTACGTTGCTTAGGTAGCCCATCAAATTTATCTTTTGGGTTACGGCATAACCGAGGTAGAGATCCATGGTCATCATCTGTGGGTAGCGCACCTCTACGTACTTATCCGTATAATTCCAGTTACGGTCGTAGCGGTAGCCTATGTAGCGCCCCTTAAACCCGGCCGACAGCCCACCATAGCGGTAGTCGGTTCCAAATATCAGGGTGTTGTTCGCGATGTTGAGCATCTGGTGATCCATTTTGCCCAATCCTAACTCGTCGAGCACTTCGTTGGCGTTAAGTATGGAGTTGAGCTGCAGGTGGGCAATAAGCTCGTACCTGTTGGAGGAAAGATACCCAAAATCGTAGGCCACGCTCGCCTCAAGACCATCAATCGTCCCCTTTTCGGCATTCTTAAAGGTATTAATGCTCGATATGGGGCTACCATCGGAGAAGATGAACTTGCCTGCGGCATCGGTGGTATACTTAACGCCATACCGGTTAAGGTTATCGGCGGTAAGATCGAGCAAAACGCCAACCCCGTTATTCTTCGAGCTGGTTCTAAAGTAGGTTAGCTCGGTGCTCCACCCGCTCTTTTTAAAGGCAATCCCAAAGTCTACCGATTTCGACTCCAAATTTTTCAGCTCGCTATTGCCCACCGTAATGGCCATCGTCTTGGTCTTTGTGCTGTACGCCTCGGAGTAGCCTGCCAGCTGGTACACATCGGCATAGGAGAAGCCCGTTCCGAAGTTTGCCTTAAGCAGAAGGGAGGGCAACGCCTTAAAGGTAACACCCACACTTGGACTAAACATGGCGTTATCGTCCTTCTTTACAGGGTAGGTCATAAAGTTGGTTGCCCTAAGGTTAAACTGGTTGATGTCGTAGCGCCCGCCAACAGCGGTCAGCAACCTTCCGTCGAAGAACGAGAGATTGCCCTGAAGGTAGAGGCCAAGATTGCCAATCGAAAAGTTCTGGGTGTTGGGCTTAATGCCCGCACCGGTGTTGTTGAAGCGCTCGCTGGTAGACGACGAGCTACCGTAGTCGATGCCGGCAGTAAGGCTATGCTGCTTAACCTTAACAACCCCTTGAGCCTGTACACCGGTCCACTCCAGCAGCCTCGACATGGAGAGGTAGGGCGTTACAAAGGCCTTATTTTCGAAGATAACCTCGTCGTCCGACACATCCTTGCCGTAGTACCCCCTAACTGAAACCGAGGTATTATCGGTAATCCTACCAGTTATCGAGATATCGGTAGAAGTGTAGGCCAAATTCTTGCGGGTAGGCGACGATCCCTTGGCGATATCGCCAGGCGATTCGACATCGTCGGCAACCGAACGGTTTACGTAGGCATTCACCCTCCAATTGCGGCAAATATCGTAGCCCAGCCTGAAGTCCATGTTGGTTTTGGTACTTTTGGTAAAAGGGCGGGTTTCGCCATCGCCACGCTTATCCGATTCGGTAGCTTGGGCACCGGTACTCTTAAAGTAGCTGGTAGCCTCGCCGCCATCTAGCCAGCCACGAAAGGTGTTGCCCTTACCCAGCTTGTAGTTTTTGGGGTTGCTACCGATGGAGATACCGGCGTCAAAATCGAGCTTGCGGGTAATTGAACCGCCTGCTGCAACCGACGAGCTAACCTTACTGTACGAACCGTAACCAAAGGTGGCAATCCCCTTTACGCTACCCTTGCTGGTCTTGGTGATGATGTTAACCACGCCACCCATGGCCGTCGGACCGTAGAGTGCCGACGCGGGACCCTTGAGCACCTCTACCCGCTCCACGTTGGAGAGGTCTAGCATGCCCAGGTTGGCACTACCGGCAGGGCGACCGTTGATTAGAATTAATGTTGGCGTTTATCTTGCCATTCTCGGGACGAAACCCACGAATGCTCACCCCCGAAAGTATTCCGGGATACTGAATCACGTCGAGGCCTGCGTACTCCTTTAGTACCGATGTCAAATCTTGCTGGGGCATGCGCAGAATTTGCGATGAAAGAACCGTTTCGATCTTTTGCGGGAGGTTTTCCTTCTTGGTAGCCATGCGTTGTCCTACAACAACCACCTCGTCTACCTTTAACCTCATCTTTACGCTGTCTGACTCGTAAACGCCAGCAGCGGCTAGCGAGTTGGCTAATCCGGCAATCAAAAATGCCGTAATAACTCTTCTTTTCATTAGTTGGTTCTAAAAATTAAACAATAGTCCTACTCCACCGAGGACCGTATCGTTTTAACCAGCTAGGCAGGTTTCCTGACTTCCATCCGTATCGCTGAGCCTTCCCACCTCGTCTGGCAGTGACATCATTCAGGATCTATTGATGGTTACAGTAGCGGGTCTGCTCAGGATTCTCACCTGATTCCCTCTTAAAAGGATTGCTCCCTTTCACCTAGCTGCAAGGAGTATATTATGTTTTCAGCTCTACAAGTAGCTCGTTTATGGTTGCAAACTCGGCCTCTTGCTGGCGAGATGTCGTTAGCTTGTACGGATGTGCAGCACTGCTCTCCACCCGCACGTGATCGTACAGCAAGAGATCCTTCGGGGTTACCCGGTAGCCATTGCGATGCAGCGCCTTCTCTATCCAGAACCGACTTTGCGCATCGGCATCCAACGATATCTGGCGCGTATGCTGCGCCTTAAGCCTAAAGCGACCAATCTGCTGGTCGAAAACAATATCATCACGTTCGAAGAAGCTGTTGAACACGCCCGAGAGCACCAAATCCTCCGGAGCACCACACGCCAGCTCCCTATCCTTGCCCATAAGCCAGAGCTTATCCGTAAGATCTAGGGCCAGATCCAAATCGTGGGTTGAAAGGAGTACCGCCTTGCCGTACCTGTCGGCAAGGTTGCGCAGGAGCATGGTAATCTCTATGCGGCTGGGCATATCCAAAAAGGCGGTTGGCTCGTCGAGTATGATGATGGGCGTTTGCTGGGCAAGCGCCTTAGCAATCATTACCTTTTGGCGTTCACCATCGCTCAGCGAGCTCATCCTCCGATGGGTGAGCTCGGCAATACCCACGCTGGTAACCACCTCCTCGATGATGGCATGGTCGGTTGGGGTTAGACGTCCGAAGAAGCCCAGGTAGGGATGGCGCCCCAAGGCGATAACCTCGTAGGCAAACAGGTCGCCCACCACCACCTGATCGGTTAGCACCACGCTCACCAGCCGGGCGCGAGCCTGCTGGGTGTAGGTATCAATACGCTCCTGATTCAGGAATATCTCGCCCGAGAGCGGTGGTTGAAATCCGGCAAGGGTTCGTAAAAGTGTCGACTTGCCCACCCCGTTAATGCCCAGCAGCGCGGTAAGCTCGCCCCGATTCAGCGTAAGGTTAAGCCCCTGGCGTACCACCTTGCGATGGCCGCCATCGAGGTAGCCAATATCCAAATCGTTTGTATGTAGTAGGTTCCTCTTCACTAGTTGAGGTTTTGAATTCTATTCCTGTTCAGAATAACGTAGAGCATCACCGGCCCGCCAAGCATGGGGGTGATGGCATTTAACGGGAGTATGGCGCCGGTGCCCGGCATGGTGGTGAGCAGGTTGCAAAGCAGGGCAAAGAGGGCGCCCAGCAGGAGCGTAAACGGCAGCAGCGCCTTGTGATCCACCGAGCCCAACAGCATGCGGGCGATGTGGGGTACCGCCAAACCCAAAAAGGATATTGGCCCACAAAACGCGGTGGTTACCGCCACCAGCAACCCGGCACTTAAAAGGATAAACAGGCGGATGGTCTTTAGCTTAACCCCCAAGTTTTCGGCATACCGATGTCCCAAAAGAAGCGCGTTGAGCGACTTTACCAGCAAAAGAGCAATGACAAGTCCAACGCTCACCGCTATGGTAAAGAAGGGCAGCTGGCGCAGGGAGACGCTCGAAAAATCGCCCATTCCCCACAGCACAAAGGCGTGCACATTCTCGTTCGAGGCGTAAAAGTTTAGTATCGAAATCATCGACGAGGCGATATACCCAATCATAATTCCGGCAATCAGCAGCACCAGGTTGCTCTTAATGTAGTTCGAAAGGATAAGGATGATTCCCAGTATGGCCGAGGCACCAGCAAAGGCCGAAACCACCACCAGCAGCTGGCCACCAATGCCTAGCGAGCCGTACTGCCCCATGGTTCCTCCAAGAGAGAGCATCACAATGGCCACGCCAAGGTTTGCGCCCGAGCTAATACCCAGCAACGACGGCCCGGCAAGGGGGTTTTGAAACATCGTTTGCAGCATTAGCCCGCTAACGGCCAGCGCGGCACCCGCAAAAAGCGCAGTGACAGCCTGTGGAAGCCGCGATACCATCACAATATTGGTCCACGATACGCGCTCGCCATCGCTGCCCATAAGTATTCCAACTACCGACCTTATGGGAATATGGATTGACCCATACACCAGATTGGCGGCAAAGAGGAATACAATGAGCAGCAAGCTCAGCACAACTATCGACTTGTTGATTACCGGCTTCCTCATTTGCTCATCAGCTGAAAGTACACCGGATTATGTTCGGGCAGCAGGTTGGGGTGAAACACCTTAACCAAATCGGCAAGGATAACATCGGGCTCCATCACCCCCTGCTCGTAGTACGAGATCTTTTGGGTATTACAGTGGATTACCTTATGCATTTTAAACGCTTGGAACATGGCGTACTGCTCGTTCTCCTGCTTAAGGTCGTTGTAGGTCATATCCTTGGGCTTGTTGTACTTCACCAACCAGAAGTCTGCCTTCTCGGCCTTCTGGTACACCGCCTCGAACGATAGCGGGGTGGCGCTACTCTTGTTGATGTCCGACCAAAGGTAGCGGGCACCTGCATCCCTAAAGAAGCAGCCCATGTAGCTATTCCCTCCGGGCATATTCCACACCTGTCCGAACTTCTTTTCTGCAAAGACGGTTGGCTTGGGGGTGGCATTATCGGCAATAGCCTTAACGCGGTTATACCGCTTGCGTACGGCAGTGTATATGGAGTCGGCCTGTGCATCCTTGCCGTAGAATGCGGCAATAAACTTTATCCATTCGGCTCTACCCAACGGTGTGGCCTCCATGTACGAAGCCACCTCAACGATGGGAATACCCACCTTCTCCATCTTACCGTAGCCCATATTCTTAAAAGGCGATACCAGGATGATCTCCGGATTCGAATTGATGAGCGCCTCAACGTTTACCGCGCTAGCCTCGCCTAGCAGGCCAACTTGTCCCTTGGCGATCTTCGCTTTAAGGGTGTTGTTATCAATGTACCGATCCTCGGCCACGCTAACAACGGTAGGTAGCACCCCCAACATGTCGAGCGTACCAACAAAAACGGAGTAGAGGCACGAGGTTTTGGCAACGGGCACCCTAACCACATCGCCTTCGGGCAAATTATCGGGTAGCGTTGCCTTCCTATCCACCAGGATATACCGATGCATCAGCACCGAATCCTTCCAAGGATCGACAACATCCACCACCTTGTACCCATCGTACTTGGTAATGGTAAATCCCTTGGCATCTACCATCTGAACCTTTTCACCATCCTGTGAGGTGTTACTCTTGCCATTCCCTGTGCTACAGGAGAACATTCCGAAGCCAACAACAAAAAGAAGTAGGCCCTTATAAATATGATTCATCGCTGCTTTTTATTTAATTAGGTTCAATCCCGAGCTCCACTCTCCACAATTGTTACGGGATTTGATTCGATATTTACTTCCAGATTATTCCCCAACAGGTACTCCTCTGCGGTTTTCAGTACAAACCACACCCTCTCGGCTACCGACACCCTAGGTAGCATCACCACCCTATACCCCAGCTCTACATAGGTTTCGAGAATAAGGTTGTGCAGCCGCAGGCATTCGTTAAAGGTTTGCGGACGCTCGCTGTCGTTTATAAAGATGTCGGACCACGGTGGTGCAATAAACACCAGCTTGGTATACCTACGACCATCGGTAAAAAGTTCGGGAGAGATCGGTTTACTACCATTACGGAGGTAGGCAATAATGTCGGGAATCCCCCTATCGAAGAAGCAGAGCTCGTGAGGCTCCACCTGTTCGAGCAACTCTACCATTCGCCGATGGCATTCGGCGGCAAAGGCCTCCAGGTTACGCCAGGGTAAAAGGTCACTACCGCTACGGTTCGACTCAATAATCAACTCCCTCGACACCTCGTCGTAACAGCCTACGCTAGCCTCGCGTAGCGCATTAATAAGGGTCGACTTGCCCGTTCCTGGACCACCCGATATCACAAAATATCCTGTCATTGCCGCAGAATTAGGGTTCCCACAATAAGCAATACCGAAACCAGCGTAACCTTATGGTTTACCCGTACTCCGGTAACCATATCGGCAAAAAATATTAGCCTATCGGTATCGCCAAGGGTTGGCTTGCGGTGGTACACGCCACCATAGTAGCTCCCTCCACCAAACTGACAGTTCAGGATACCCGCTAAGGCCGCCTCGGGGTAGCCCGAGTTGGGGCTGGTATGGCTCGATCCGTACTTTTTTATGTAGACGAACCCTCTGATACTAAGCGACACGGTAGCCATAAGCACCGCGGTAAGGCGAGCCGGGATAAAGTTGGCAACATCGTCCATTCGGGCGGCAAACCTACCAAAGAGCAGGTAGCGGGTATTCTTATAGCCCCACATCGAATCGAGGGTATTCACCATCTTGTAGGCCATCATACCTGGCACACCCAGCAGGGCGTAGTAGAAGAGTGGCGCCACCACCCCATCGCTAAGGTTTTCGGCTAGCGTTTCGAGGGCAGCCTTGCGAATCTGCACGTTGTTAAGCGCACCGGTGTCGCGGCCTACAATGCGGCTCAAGGCTTTACGGCCGCTATCGATATCCTTTTCGAGGGCCACAAACACGTTGCGCACCTCGGTAACCAGCGTACGGTTGGCCAATCCGTAAAATACAAATATGGCCACCAAGGCCACCTCAACCATGTCGGGGAGTAGAGTGGCGTAGCGCATTATCAGGTAAAAAAACAGGTAGGTCGACACAACCAGCTGGGCAGCGGCAAAGCCCCCCATCCACAGCGGTCGCCTTCCTATGTTAAAGGTCTTCTCGAAATGAGCGATTAGCTTGCCGAATAGAACGACAGGGTGCGGTAGCCTTGCAGGATCGCCAAAAAGCAGATCGAGCAGGTAACCAAGCACGAGGCCGGCTATGGCTATTTGGTAGGGTTCCATTGTTTCAGCGCGTTATCAGGTAAAAAAACAGGTAGGTCGACACAACCAGCTGGGCAGCGGCAAAGCC
>CAXYUU010000053.1:0-12171 GCA_964292015.1 uncultured Acetobacteroides sp. | reverse complement strand
TGCTGCATTGGTAAAGGCATCGTTATCCACATTCTCGGCCCACTCGTCGGCGGCAACCACATTCTTTATCTCATATCTTCCCTGCTCATTTTTCTCCACCCGGCTAGCCCAGAAGTCGGCGGTGGCCTCCAGTATGGGCCATCCCTTTGTTTTAAGCCACTCCATATCTTGGGTTACGCAGTAGTAGTTCCACGCGGCAAGCGCCACGCAGGCAGTAATATGATGCTCGAATGTACCCGACAGTGCCCACACAGGCGTCTGCTCGAAACCCGAATCGGAGCTCTCCCAAGGGTACATGGCACCGCGATAGCCATGCTCGAAGGCATTCTTCTTAGCCGCTTCGAGTAGGTTGTAGCGGTAGTCGATCATCGACCGCGCCATTTCGGGATGCAGCACCAGCAGCGATGGGAATATCCAGATATCGGCATCCCAAAAGATGTGACCATTATACCCCAATCCCGATAGCCCCATTGGCGAAACCGACAGTGCCGATCCCTGGCGAACAAACGAGTAGAGGTGGTACAGCATGCTATGAACGTCCTGCTGCGCCTGCGCATCGCCTTCGATGGTGATGTCGCTGGCCCAGAGCTTAGCCCACTCATTGCCGTGCTTGCTCAGCAACCGCTTGCGCCCTTCGAGACTGGCAAATACCGTTAACCGCTCCACCTCGTTGTACGGGTCGCTATGGTAGGCCGACGATATGGTGGATCCAACCAACGAAAAGGTGTACGGCTGTCCAGCGGCGATATCCTTAGAGAACTTCATTTGGTGCGAGCTGGCATTGGGTGTTTCGTGAATGATACGAGGCTCCTCGCCCCTCTTTTCGGAAAAAAGAAAGCTCGACGAGGCTCCAATGGCGAGCTTGCCGGTCGGACTTTTAGCCATGGAGGTGAGCAATCCAATACCCACATGCTTACGGTTGATTTCGTTGTAGTAGTACTTGCTATCCCTAAAGGCATCGGGCGTTTCGAGAATATTTACCGCCGTAATGGTTATACCTTTTAGTGGCTCAACGGTAACATCAAGCATCACGGAAAAGGGGAGCTGGCGTAGTGCCACATGCAAGTAGGTAACCTTGGCCAAATCCTTAAAGATGAACGACGACTTTAACACGGCACCCTTCATATCCAGCTCCTGCTCGAAACCACTAATGTTTGCCCGCGTTACCGTTGATCCGTTAATAACCAGCTTTAGGTTAAGCATGTTAAACCCGTTAAGAAAGTTGTCGACACGCCCCCTACCGTAGATGTCGTAGGTGCCGGCCAGCAGAATGTTCTGCACCTTAAGCGGCTCGGGCGACGACACGATACCCAGCATCCCGTTGGCCACGGTAACGCCGTAATACTTTTCGGGATCGATGCCCGTTGCCTTAATTTTCCATGCATCCTGCGCCACAGTCCCTAGGGACAACAGAAGCAAGACGATAGATGTAAGCGTATACCTCATCATTCCTTATTTGCTTATTCGTATCACGATGCACGGATCACGATACGCTATTTATATTTCACAAAGAGTTCGAAGATGAATCGGGAGTGTCATACCCCACCATTCCCGTAAGAATAGCGTGTTCTACACAGAAAAATAGAAATACAAAATAGTGTTGCTCCCTTCTTCCTATTCCCTTCTCCCCATACCCGATTCACTTCTCACTTCTCCCTATTCCCTATTCCCTCCTTCATTTCATAAATGCCGTACGAAGTTGGCTGTGCCACCACCTGCAGCATTCCGTTTACCAGTTGCAAGTCGGTACTGCTGTTGAGTAACGCTTTTATCCTTCGTACCTTATCCTTGTTGGCAAGGGTTATAGATTGAGGCTTACCCGTTGGATTTATAATCACCATAAATCTACGTCCGTCTTTCCCCCTTGTGTATACCAACGGGTAAGCCTTCTCTTTAGAGTTTAGAAATTCGATATCTCCCCGATGTGCCAACGCTGGATGCTTGGCCCGTAGCGCCAGCAGCTCGCGCGTAAAGCGCAGTAGCGAGTGGGGATCATTCCGTTGCGCCTCTACCGTCGGACGGCTAGAGGTTGTATCTATAGGCAGGTATAGCTGGCTAGCCGAGGCTGTCGAGAAACCTGCGTTTGCGGCGTTACTCCACTGCATGGGGGTACGCGATCCGGCCCTATTGCCACGCGTCACCACGCTACCTTCCTTGTTGGGAAGTCCGGCTAGGTAGCGCATACCAATCTCATCGCCGTAGTACACCAGCGGTACGCCCGGCATGGTAAGCATAAATGCCATCACGCACTTTAGCTGCTGGTCGGTATTACGGGTGCCACTATGTGGTCGTTGGTAGTCGTGGTTCGATGTTGGGATACAGACGTACCCGTTGGTTCCCACCGTATCGAGCTGCGCTCGAAGGTTATCGGCAAACTTATGGGACGATCCGTTACCCTCCAAACTGAAGTAGCAGGTATCGCGACGAAACACCCCCTCACGGTTAAAGAACAGCTCGTTATACCCGCTGCCTCCGAACTGAATGATGAAGTCCATCATAAACCCCGCCTTGATAGCCTTCTTAGGATTACCCCACTCGGCAATCAGCACCCCTTGCGGGTACTTGGTTTGAAAATGGGTACGAACCTCGGCCCAAAGCTTGTTGGTTTCAACCAGCAGGGGATCCTTCTTTACCAGCGATGAGGCCAAGTCGACCCGAAAGCCGTCACACCCTTTATCCATCCAGTAGTCCATGATCTTCATGAGTTCCTGACGAGTTTTGGTAGGACCGGGTGCAGACGTTGGTTGTTCCCAGGGACAGGCGGGATCGGGATTGCCAAATCCGTAGTTCAGCGCAGGCTGACAGTCGAAGAAATTTTTGCGGTAGGTGCCATTGCGGTCGAACTTTCCGGCAACATGCTTTTCTGGTTTAATGGTGGAGTCGGGTGTCCATATGTAGCGATCGGAGTACTCGTTGCGTTCCCTCCTCTGCGACTCCTTAAACCAGGGCGATTCGATGGAGGTATGTCCGGCAACTAGGTCGATGCAAACGCGCATGTTGCGCCTGTGCGCCTCCTTGAATAGGCGAACCAAGTTATCGTTGGTGCCGTAGCGCTTGGCCACCTTGTAGAAGTCAACCACATCGTAGCCGGCATCCTGAAAGGCCGACTCGAAGCAGGGATTAAGCCACAGCGTGTTAATGCCAAGCCACTTTAGGTAGTCGAGCTTCTCAACTATTCCGTTGATGTCGCCAATGCCATCGCCGTCGGTATCTTTAAAGCTTTGGGGATAAATTTGGTAGAAGACTGCGCGGCTTAGCCACTTTGGAGTGGGCTTAAACGGCTGCTGCGACAGGGCAATGCTGCTCACGTGAAGGCATAGCAATACCAGCGCTACCTTAAGATTGACTCTCATAGCGGAAACTTTCATTTAGAAAAAGGTAGCTAGCGAAGGGATTCGGCTAGCTACCTTTTAAAGTAAGGTGAATGCTACTTGTTGTACCCCGGATTTTGCTTTAGCAGGGCGTTAGCCTCAATTGCCGAAGCAGGAATGGGGAAAAGAACTTTATATGTAGGAGTAACTGCAGCCTTTTCGTAACGGGCATCGCAGTACTTGTTAAAGCGAACCATATCATTACGGCGCGAGCCCTCCCAGTAGAATTCGAATCCACGCTCGTTGTAAATCTTATCGAGGGTAACCTCGGCCAGGTCGATAGCCTTAAACTTACGAGCGGTACGAACCGCATTGAGATCGGTTAAAGCACCAGCCGCATCGCCCTTACGGAGCTTTGCCTCGGCACGCATAAGGTACACATCGGTTAGTCGGTAGTACTGGAAATCATTCTCGCTCGAACCTGGGTAAGCCGTAGCCACATCGGGTGCATACTTCATAACCCGTATACCAGCCTCCTCAGACGAGTTCTGAATGCTGAAATCCTTAGTAAACACCAACGGAATGTTGGTTTTTGTCTTAACGGCTACACCTGCTGCATTAAACTGCGCTCCAACGAGAAAGCCAAGATTAAATCCAGTCTTACTCTTTAAACGATCGTCCTTAAAACGTGGATCGGTTTGATCCCAGGTATCGAAGAAACCTGGTGTAGTACAGCAACCGTTCCACTGCTGAGCAGTGTAGGTTCCAAATGTTTGGTTATAACCCAACGTTTGGTTAGTCCAAGGAGTACCACCAATACCTGCAGCCGAGTTGTAAACTATCGGAAGAATGGTTTCGGTTTGATTCGAGTAGGTGGCATTATCCGATAGGTAAAGCTTCCAAAAATCATCGGCTAGGGTGTACTTACCTGTACCAATAATCTCGTCGCAGATAGCAATTACCTGATCGTTTTTGGCAACACCATCAGTAAAGGCTGGAGCGGTTCCGGTGTATACCTGGTTATTGAGGTATAACTTTGCCAAAAGCATTTGTGCTGCGGCTCTAGTTATTCTACCATACGACACCTCGCCCTTTTGCTTCAGCTGGGGAATAATTTCCTTGAGCTCCGTTTCGATACGTGCCACAGCATCCTTACGCGACAATATGGTTGGCAGCTTTAAGTAGTCTGTCTCCGATAACTCGCGGAAGGGAAACTGACCAAATAGGTCGTTTAGCTGGTACATGCAGAGAGCACGGATAAAACGAACCTCGGCAGTGTATACTTTCACCTCGTCGGTTTGTTCGATCATAGCCAAGTACTGTAACGAAATGTTACACCTGGTTATCCCAATCATAAAGCTATTCCACGTATTCTTGACATAACCGTTTAGCTGGTCGTAGTCGTGGGTGAAAAGGGTACGGTAGTCGGAGCTGTTCCAGTTCGAACCTCGGGTTGGGAATGCCACCTCGTCGGTACAGCTTTCGATGGCCAACCAAACACCACTTCGGCTTTGGAGATCGCGAAGGTAGCCGTAAGGTGGGGCAACAATCATACCCACATTCTTTTGGTTTGCAACAACCGACGATTGATCCTGCTCGTCAAGAATCTCCTCTTTAAGATCGGTACACGAAGCAAAAAGGGTTGCCGCTGATAGAAGAAGAATATATATTTTTCTCATTTGAAATCAGTTTTTATGGGTTAGAATTCTGCTGTTACACCTACGCTAATAGAGCGAGACATTGGGTAGTTGGTCCAGCCAATTCCTATTGCGGGTACTCCGTTCGACGTTCTAGCCGAGTTAACCTCAGGGTCAAATCCCGAGTATTTGGTAATCACAAACAGGTTGTTACCCGAAGCGTACACGCGTAGCTTACTGAAGTACTTGCTGTTTTTCAGGTTAAACGAGTAGCCGAGCGTAGCACTAGATAAGCGAACGTACGAGCCCTTTTCGATAAAGCGGCTAGAGTAGTCGAGCTTGTTGGTAAACGCCTCAGGGCTCTTAGATGCTTCCACGGTGGTGTTCCATCCCACAGAAACCATAGAAACCTGGTCCATTATGTTAGCTAGGTTGTTGTAAACGTCGTTTCCAAATACGCCGGTAAAGAATAAACTTGCGTCAAATCCCTTCCACGATACGGAGGTATTGAGGTTCATGGTAAAGTCGGGAAGCGCATTTCCAATACACTGCTCCACAGGCTTACCGTCAGCATCAACCTCGTATAGGCTCTTGCCCGCAGTATCGAAACCAAGGAACTTGTATCCCCAGAAGGTACCAATTGGGTAGCCGCTCTTGATAATCTGCGACGAGAATCCGGTGATACCAGGTCCGCTAGGATTACCGGTTGTGATGAACGACATGGGAAGGTTCTTCACCTCATTATTAACCTTCGAAAAGTTTAACCCTGCCGACCAGTTTAACCCATTCTTATCAATAATCACCCCGTTAAGAGCAACCTCTATACCCTTGTTCACGATTTTCATGTCCTTAACATTAGACCATATGGTAGGGGTTGGAGCTGGTGCTAGAGAGTAAATTTCGAGAAGCACATCCTTGGTAGTCTTATCGAACAGGTCGACACTACCCGAGATACGTCCGTTGAAAAATCCGAAGTCTAAACCAAAGTCGAGCTGTTCGGTCTTTTCCCACTTAATATCTGGATTAGGCGTACGGGTAAGAGAAATACCGGGGGTAGCCGTATTACTACCATCGATAATGGTACCACCAACATTACCCATTACCAGCTGCGAAATCTTGTTAGGAATCTCCTGGTTACCGGTAATACCCCAGCTAAGGCGCATCTTCAGATTCGATATCTGCTTAATATTTTTAATGAAGTTCTCCTCCGAAATCTTCCAGGCAACAGCTGCCGAAGGGAAGTAGCCGTACTTGTTATTCTTTCCAAACTTGGTAGAACCGTCGGTTCGGAAGTTGGCGGTGAACAGGTACTTGTTGTCGAGGTTGTAGTTAACGCGACCAAAAAATGACTGCAGCTCGTTTATGGTAATATCGGAGTAAGTCTTTGCCTGGTTGAAGTTACCAAAGGCCAGCTCGTTGAGGTAATCGACGTTATCTACGCTAAACCCATTAACCGAAATGCCGTAGCTGTAGTACCTAAAGTGCTGGTACGAATGGCCCGCCATTACGTTAAAGCTGTGCCTATCGGTAAGGTTAAAGTTGTAGTTAAAGTAGTTTTCGATGAGGTAGTTGCTCTTCTCCGCGTTATTAATATCGGCAGTACCCTTATTAGTAAGGTAGATAAGCTCCTTCTGCTGGGTTACCTTACGGGTAGCCTTTGCATTATCCAACGCTACGTTCACCTTGTAGGTTAGCCCATCGATGATGGTGTAGGTACCGGCAAGGTTAGCCAGCGTACGGTCGGTTTCGGTTTTATCGTTGGTAAGATTAATCATTGCCAACGGGTTACGAACATCCTTACTTGGCTGGTTGTAGGAGCCATCGGCATTGTATACCGGAAAGGTTGGGTTCATTTTAAGTGCCGACAGTAACATGTCGCCCTCTACCCCACCGCTTTCGCCTAGCGGAGCACGCTGGTCGATGTTGCGCGATGCTGTAAGGCTTCCCTCGATAAGCAGCTTGTCGTTAAATGCCTTTTGCGAGATGTTGAAACGTCCGGTGTACTTCTCAACTCCCGTCTTTTTAATAATACCATCCTGATCGAGGTAGCTTAGCGATGCTCTGTAGCTATTCTTGCCGTTACCACCACCGTACGAAAGGCTGTGGCTCTGTACCTGAGCGTCTCTAAATATTTCGTCCTGCCAGTTGGTGTTTGCCTTACCATCGTTAAGTACCAGCCCCTTCGAGGTGATGTACGTACGATACTCGTCGGCAGATAAAACAGGGTACTTGCTCGGAAGTGATGATACGCCGTAGTAGCCCGAGTAGGATACCTTGCCCTTACCATCTTTTCCCTTTTTGGTGGTTACGATAATTACCCCGTTGGCACCACGCGAACCGTAGATGGCGGTTGCCGAAGCATCCTTAAGCACGTCTATCGACTCGATATCATCTGGATTGAGGAAGTTGAGCGGATTCTTGTTGGCCGATGCTCCAACACCGGTTACGGTTGCCCCCTGTGGCTGGCTATCGGTAATATCCAACGGTACCCCATCAATTACGTATAGCGGATCCTGCCCCGAACGGATGGAGTTTGATCCACGAACTCGAACGGTAGTTCCGCCACCAGGCTCTCCACCATTGCTGGTTACGCTTACCCCGGCAACACGTCCCTGAATCATCTGGGTTGGTGCCGACATCACGCCTACGTTAAAGTCCTTCTCCTTCATGGCCGATACGGCACCCGTTACGTCACGCTTTTTAACTGCGCCGTAACCAATAACCACCACCTCGTTGATGCTCTTCGATTCGCTGTTGAGCGTAACGGTAAGATTTCGTTTGGTTGCGATCATCTCCCGTTTCTCGAAGCCAACATACGAGAAAATGATCACCGGTTCTACCATACTGGTATTAAGGGTAAAGGTTCCATTTACATCGGTTGTTGTTCCCAGAGTGGTTCCCTTTACTAAAATGCTAACACCAATAAGCGGCATGTTATTCTCATCGACTACCTTTCCGGTGATTTGGCCCTGCTGGCTAGCCTTTTCGGTGGTCTTTCCAGCGTCGGTAGTCGAAAAAATCACGATCTGCCTTCCCTTTATTTCGTACGAAGCCGATGTGCCGGCAAGCAGCTTTTTGAGTACATCGTTGATACTCTCGTTTTGAAAATCGGCCGACACCTTCTGGTTGGCGTTAATGGCGTCGTTGTTGTAGACCACCACGTAGTTCGACTTCTTTTCGATCTCACTAAGGACATCCTTCAACGTCCTATTCTTTACGGTTAGCGTAAGCTTCGCATCTTGGGATGTGCCTCCCGATGCGAAGGTAGCAGGCGCACTGGCAATGAGCAAGCTCATTACCAAGCTTGCTCCAAGCAGCTTTATATTAAACAAAGACGTAAAACTGCGATTAGTACAGCTTCTCATTCTTAATTAGATTTAGGTAATACAAAAGTCAGGTCTAGTTGATCAGCTAGTTTATCTTAATGCGCCACGGCCACTCCTAAGCTAGGGCCGCGCGGCAATTACAATCTTGTTTTTATGCTTTACAAAGGTCATTGGCGATGCCAACGAAATCACCCGTAAGGCGCTCTCGACACCCTCATTTAGGTCGAGCTTACCCGTAAGCTTGTCGTTCTTAAACTGGCGGGGGTCGTACTGAAGCGCCACGTTAAACTGTCGCGATACCTTTTCGTGCACGTTGGCAATCGGTTCGCTCTCGAACGAGAGGATGCCATCGCGCCAGCTGGTGTGGCTGTAAGTTTCGCCATCGGTTACAACCGCCTTACCGCTACCCGGTTCTAGCGCAAACATTTCGTTGGGTTTAATGGTGTAGGGCTGCTTACCCTGCGCATTTACCGCCACCGATCCGTTTACCAGCACCACCGAGTGAACCGGCTCGTTGCTGTAGGCCGATACGTTAAAAGAGGTTCCCAACACACGTACGTTTAGGCTCTTGGTCTTAACCGTAAACGGACGTCCATGACTTTTCTGAACATGAAAGTACGCCTCCCCTTCGAGCTGTATCCACCGCTCCTTGGTGGTAAAGTTCGATGGGTAGTAGAGCTTACTCTCGGAGTTCAGCATCACCGTCGAGCCATCGGGCAGGTTAACGGTAGCATGCTCGCCCTTGGCCACCGACACGTTTAGCAGCTGTGCCTGCTGACCTACGTAGGCCTTACGCTCGGAAAAGAGATAGATGGTGGTGGCCAGCAGCACCGGAATGGCAATGGCCGCGGCAACTCTCGAAAATTTAACCGCCCCCCGAACAAAACGATCGCGACCAATGGTACGGCCAAGCTCGCGCTTAATGCGCTCCTTGCTACCAAAGGGCATTGCCTTGCCAAAATCCTGCTCGTTCCACACCTGTTGCAAGCCGCCGGACAAATCAGCGTCCGACATCTCACCCGAGAGCCGCTTCATTTCGTCGAATTGGCTCTTGGTAATGGACGAGGAGAAAAATTTTCCCAGCAGGGTTGTAATGCGATTTTGGTTCATATTGTTGTTCGGTTATAGGTAATACACCAACTATTCAAAAACGTACTAGTCGAGGGTAATGTTTTTTTTTTGAAAGATAGATTTTGGGATAGGAGATGTGAGATTTTAGATGTGAGACATGAGATATAAGACTTTCTTATCATGCTTTTTCGACAGCTTCATTCCCCTGAAAATATCGAAACTCTAATATGCTGTGACAATCAGTCAAATCTGCACAGTCGGTATTCTGAGGTATCAATTCTCTAAAGGTTCACCCCTATCCAGCCGAATATAAAAGAGACCCTTCTCTCCCATAAAACCACCCGATTATCAACAACCTCTGCTCCCATCTGCGTAATCTGCGGGAAAAACTATTTCCTTTATCATCAAAGCCTCAATAACAGGATTCAGTCCTGTTCTACTTGTAGGTCAGTAGTCAGGGAATTCGCGTTTAAGAAAAGCCCCTACTCCATTTCGAAGATTATCCCCCGCTTGTGGGGGTTAGGGGGTGGATTTTCGGTGGAGGATAGTAGCAAGCTTAGATATTTAGTTCAAATCCTTTTGTAAGCATTGCATTTTTCCATTAACATGAGTTTCCACCCCCTGCCCCCACCCGCGGGGGATACGCTTTGTGCTACAACGCGCTTATTCCGTTACGACTACGCCTTCTTTTGAAAGGCAAAACCCCAGAAAAAGTAATATTGCTACCCACCTACTCTCCCGCAAAACCCACCGTTTACCAACACCCTCTGCGTCCATCTGCGTAATCTGCGGGAAAAATTAGTTGTACTGCGGTAGCTGCACGAAAAATAATTCCCATTATCTCCAGCAGACTCCCCCATAAGCTATGCCAATCAGCCAAATCGGCTCAATCGGTGATCTGAAAATTCAGCTATATCCTAAAGGAAAAGTACAAAGAGGAATTGTGATGACGAAAGCTTATCGCGCAGCGTTTTAAGTGCGGACGATAGCTGATTCTTAACAGTTTGCTCGCTGATGTTTAGCCGCTCGGCAATCTCCCTATTCGAAAGATCCTGCTCCTTGCTTAGCTCAAATATCTCGAGCTGGCGTGCCGGCAGCACCTCCTTGGCCACCTTTACAATTTCAATAAACTCGTCGTAGCTTATTTTTTCGTCGGTTGCGTTTGCCGATAGGTCGATGCTGTTGGCATGTACCACAAAATCTTCAAACTCGAACTTACGAATGCTACTACGGAAAAGATTCAAAATGCGGTTTTTTGCAACCGTAAACAGAAATGCCTTGAAGGAGTAGCTTGGATCGATGAGCTCCCGCCTTTGCCAAACGGTAAGGAAGGTATCCTGCACAATCTCCTCGGCAACCACCGACGAGCGCGACAGCTTATGCGCAAAACCATACAGATGGTCGGCGTACATATCGTACAGCTTACCAAAATCGGCTTGCGATCCGCGCTTAAGACCTTCTATATACTCTTTTTCTGCTTCCACCTACAACTTTAAGCTTACAAGGCATTTATCGTTGCCAAAATAAACGATAATTTACTAAACAACCAATTCGGCAATTTGTCAGAATGGGAAAAAGGGAGAAGTATGCAGACGAAGCTAAACTTTTTAGAAGTTAAACGGAAATAGTTGGAAGGAATTTGAAGTCAAAGAAGTTAAAGAATATTGAAGTCAAAGAAGCTAACCTTCCCAAGCCCCGAAGGGGTGATGTATACCAGAATCGGGAAACAGAAATTCATAGAAGATAGACGAATGAAATTTGAAGTCAGAGAAGTCAAAGAATTACAACCGACCCAAACCCCGAAGGGGTTGAATTTAAATAACCCCGGGATTCATCCCGGGGAATCAAGGAGCGCAATTCATTTGCCGCATCTGCCGTACTAAAAAGAGTAGGTAACGCCCTATGCGGCACTAGGCGAGAGCTATTTTGGAAATCAATAAAGTTAGACGAGAGTTAGACGGAATGAATCTGTAGGTATCAGGTAATAGCAGGTTTCCCAAGGTGCCGCAAAAAAATCAACCACTACCATAACCCTTCATATTTTCATTCTTTCATATTTTCATTCCCCCCTACAGCAGATTCCCCTCCACTAAGTCTAAAACCGTATATCTTTTATTTTCCAAACCGTGCTTCAAGACCGCTTCAACGATTGTTCGAACGCCCTGTGCATACGAATCATGTCCCAATACCTTGGTCTGTATGGTTACCTCATCGGATCCATCGCTAATCACAATTTTATGATAGGCATGCCTACCTAGGTACTCCTGGGGTATCCCTAGGCTATTTTGCTGAACCTCGGGGTCTCTAACGGAAACGATTTTTTCGTGCGGAGATGTACCATCTGAGTATGGAGCCTCAAACGAACCAAAGGGATGCCTCCTAACTCGGAGACAGCCCCTTACCTGTTTTGCTCTATTCTATTTAGTATATGCACCTACCTGTTCCTGCTCGTTGAGCCAGCTGCTGTTAAACTGCTATGTGGTGCAAAACCGTTAGAAACCCTATGGGCTTCTAACGCTATTCTTGGGTAAAAAGTTCAAATACACCCTTAAATTGCTGCACCGCAAATGGCGCCGAAGCCTACTCACCGCAATCTAAATCAGCGCACGGTGCTAGGCGAAGTCTACGACTTCGACTTTGCTAAAAAGTAGGTTATCCATAACAAATTTACTGACTACAATAACCAGTGCAGTTTTATAGCGGTTACAACCGAGCACTAGTACAAGTACAGCATAACTAAACCGTTACTTCGCTTCGACGAAGTTGCAAACTTCGCCGAGCATTGCGCTTTGATATAGACTACGGCGAACAAGGTGGCTTGCGTAG
>CAXYUU010000052.1:0-12383 GCA_964292015.1 uncultured Acetobacteroides sp. | reverse complement strand
GCCTTTCCTGCTTTCCGTTGGTAAAAGTGCCCATAAAGATGGGCGATGCTCCAATACCTACGGGGCTGAAGGTAAGGTCGGGTGCCAACCATGGCGAGGCAGTGGTAGAGATGAAGGCCTACTCCGGTGCGCTGGTCTACAACGTGCTCTTTAAGGACGCCTCACTAGGCGACGATGGTACGGGGTGGACTATGGTTCAGTCTACCAGGCGTAAGCTGCTTATTGGCAACCTCATCTCGGGTAAAACCTACCTGATAAAGGCTTGCTACAAGAGTACCTCCACGAGGTTGGTGTTTAGCAGTTCTATTTTCTTTGTTGCGCAGTAGGTACTCTCTGGTATCGATACAGCAAGGAGACACCTTCTGTTTGGGTAGCTTTTTTTTATTGGGGTATACTTTTGAGAGCGTATGCCGTTTAGTGGCGTTTGCCTAGGTTTACAATCGTTGAATATCTGGTAGAGCATTCGGAGTGTGGTATTATTTAATGGTTAGGGCGTTTGTTTCTTTCGAGTGGGAGCCTAGCAGGGGAGAGTACTCAAATGCGCAATTCGACGAATGTTGGACGTAGTGGCAACTGCTACGGATGTCTTGCCGTTCAGTTTCTTTTGTCATTAGGTGGCTTTTCAAGAGCGGTTATGCGTCGGATTATACCTGTTACTTACGGAGGTTTGGCCTTTACAACTACCCGCGACAGCATGGTCTGTGTTATTAATCGGTCGATAACTTGTGTTTCGACAGATGTGCGGTAGGTTGTCCGATCCGTTGGATTGTCATTTTGTTTGCTCGCGTAAGGCAGCAAAGTGGGAGGACTGTCGCCGCTTTTGGAACCATCTTCTCTTTTGTGGCGGGTATTCGTGTTAAGGTTGGGTTTTATACAGCAGTGGCTTCTCCTCTTTTTTTTTGGCAGGAAGCCCATCTGGTATGGTGTCCAACAGCCTTGAGTTGTGTAGATGCTATCGTACCAGTAGGATGGGATTTTGGCGATGGTATAAAAATTACAAAAAAAAGTAGGAATTATTACCTGTAATTTGTAAAAACAAGCTAATATTGCTTAAAGAAAAACTTTAATTTTGCCGGTATGCTTAAAAGTGTAGACATTAATGAGGTTAAAAAAAGTGCCCCCAAGCTTATAGGGAAAGATTGGATGCTGGTTACCGCTGGCAATCCCGAAAGTTGTAATACCATGACTGCTTCGTGGGGAGGAATGGGCGAGTTGTGGAACAGACCCGTTGTTATGATTTTTGTTCGTCCTACCCGCTATACGTACGAATTTGTTGAACGGGAGGATTTCTTTACCGTGTCGTTTTTTGAGGAAAAACATCGGAAGGCGTTACACCTTTGCGGTTCCGTTTCGGGACGAAAGGTGGATAAGATATCGGCATCGGGACTAACACCCGTACTTTCGGAGCATGGTAGCACCTACTTTTCAGAGGCTAAGCTGGTATGCGAATGCCGTAAAATATATTTTGCCGACATTGACCCGAAAAACTTTTTAGATGAGAAGATAGTGAAACACTATCCCCATAACGACTTCCACCGCATGTTTGTTGGCGAGATTGTTAACTGCTACATGCGATAGGTTAGGATGGTAATTTGACCCGTGTTTTTTTTGAAGTGGTGTGTTGTTGCTGACTGGCGGCTTTTTAAGGATTAATTATTTATGATGTTTATGTTTTGCTATTCCAGGACTCGCTCTCTGGGGCTAAAAGATATTGATTACTACCTATACCTGTTGGTGTTTGTGATTGCCTACCTACTTATGAAGGAGGTGTTCGACCAGCTACCCGACGAGTTTAGCTACTTCTATCCGCAGCTGGTTGCGGTAGTTGCTGGTACTATCTTTTTTGGGGTAGTATTTGGACTGGTGAACGCAGTAGCATCTCCAGTTATCTTCTTTTTGGTTATTAATCACGACCTCGTCTTCCTTATGGAGGAGTTAAGTCTTGCGATTTTAGCATTTTTGCTGGTTTTGGTTTTTATGAAGCAGCTATCATCGCCTAAGTTTTGGAAACTTCTTGTGATTATAGCAATGGCTGATCTAGGAAGGATGCTTGTTCGATATTTCGCTGGTGTCGAGATTGATAATGCGATGCAACAGCTGCTTTTTCTTCTGCCAGGTATGGTAATAGGCAGTATTATGTCGCTTATACTCCTTCATGTGTTATGCGATATTGAACGAAAATACCCTAATAAGGTTAATTAGGGGATAAAAAAAGAGGAGTGTCAGAATGACACCCCCTTTTTTTATGCTAGGCAATTCTTCGAGCCCCATTGCTTATGACAACATCGTAAACGGAAGGCTTCTTCCCAAACTCTTTTTCGAATTGGGCTACCGCTTTCGACACGAATTCGTCGTGGGTAGCATTGGCGACAACGGTAATGGTGCAGCCTCCAAAACCGCCTCCCATCATTCTTGATCCTATAACACCTTGGACTGAATGGGCAACCTCAACCAAAAAGTCCAACTCTGGGCAGCTAACCTCGTAGAACTTGCTCAACCCTTCGTGCGAGGCGTACATCTCCTTGCCAAAGGCGGGAATGTCTCCTCTTTTAAGGGCATCGCAGGCTGTGTTAAGTCGAATGTTTTCCTTTACTACATACTCGCAGCGGTTGTATACTACAGGACTTACCTCTCCTTTTGCTTCTGCCAGCATTTCGAGGGTAACGTCGCGTAGGCTTTGCACTTCGTCATGCTTTTGGGCAATTACGGCAACCCCCTCTTCACACTGACCTCTTCGTAGGTTGTATTCCGACGATGCTAGCGAGTGCTTTACGTTGGTGTCGAGTAGGATTACCCGATACCCATCTAGTTCAAAAGGGATTAACTCGTACTCCAACGATCGGCAGTCGAGCTTCATGAGCCTTCCTTGCTCGCCGTGTAGCGAGGCAAACTGGTCCATTATACCACAGCGAACGCCAGCATAGTTATGCTCGGCTAGCTGACCTACCTTGGCCAGCTGCAGGCGGGTTAACCCAAAGCTATTCATGTCGTTTAGGGCAAAAGCGAAGCAGCTCTCGAGTGCTGCCGACGACGACATGCCGCCTCCTAGTGGTACGTTGCCTCCAAACACACAGTCGAAACCAGGAGTGGTTGCTCCCAGAGCCTTTAGCTCCATGATAACGCCTAAAATGTAGTTTGCCCAAGCGTATGGTGTCTTGTTACCTTCGGCAAGAAACGTGGTTTCCTCGTTGAAGTCGATAGCGGTGACGTTGTACCTATCGGTTCCGTTAGGTTTTATCTCCAGGATAATTACCTTGTCGATTGCACCAGGAAGAACAAACCCTAGATTGTAGTCGGTATGTTCTCCAATAAGGTTAACACGTCCCGGAGCAGCGTATACTGCTCCGGTGGTGTTGTACTTCTTGTTGAATGTATTTCTAACAGTCTCCTTTAACATCTCAATTGCTAATATATTACCACCAAACGGTGTAAATTACGATAAGGATAAGGACAATTATAGCTGCCGATATCTTAAATCTGGTTGTGGTTCTAAACATATCCCGGTTAACCGTAATGGCCTTATCGCTAGGCTTTCCACCCTCGATGTACGAAGTCACTACCATTACCAATACGCAAAGAATAAATACGATTCCCATACGATCCATAAATGGGATCGACGGAGTTAAGAATTTAAATATCAAGGAAAAAACGAATGTACCCAGGGCGGCAAGTAGTGCGCCGTTGGCTGAGGCTTTTTTCCAGAAGAATCCAAGCAGGAAGATGGCCAGTGCACCAGGACTTACAAAGCCCGTGAATTCTTGAATAAACTGGAACGCTTGGTCGAGGTTTTGAAGCATTATTGCCACAGGAAATGCGACAACAAGAGCAAGACCGGCCGAAACTCTTCCGGTAAGTACGAGGTTACCCTGCGAGGCTTTCTTGTTGATGAAGCCTTTGTAGATATCCATTGTGAAAATGGTCGAGATGCTGTTGAGCATACCGGCCACGGCGCCAATTATAGCAGCAACTAGGGCGGCAAAGGCCAAACCTTTAATACCGGCTGGTACAATGTTCGAAAGTAACCATGGGTATGCTTCGTCTGGTTTACTGGTGTCGGCATGAAGCGCAAAGGCAACAATACCAGGGATAACAACGATAAGAGGAAGGAGGAGTTTTAGGAAGCCGGCGAAGGCTAATCCCTTTTGTGCCTCGTTTAAGCTTTTTGCGGCAAGGGCGCGCTGGATGATAAACTGGTTACAACCCCAGTAGTATAGGTTGGCAATCCACATACCCCCAATAAGTACGCTAATACCCGGAAGATCCATGTAGGCATCCTTCATGCCACCGGTACCGTTAGGTATCATCGTTTTACCTTTGGTGAGAATCATGTCGAAGTGCTCCTTGTGATCGCGGGTAAGCGAGATGAACCCTTCGAACGGATTTCCGTGACCCAGTGCCTTTAGGGCAACAAAGGTTGTTACCAAACCACCACCAATAAGGAATACCACCTGTACCACATCGGTAACGGCAACTGCTTTAAGCCCACCGAAAATCGCGAATGAGGCGGCGAGGAGTCCTAAACCAATGATGCCAATCCAAAGCGGATCAATTACCATTCCGGATACCAGTAGATCCTGTCCTTCGAAAAGAACGTTTTTAACTGTCAGGGCACCCAGGTAGAGGATTGAGGCGAGGTTGACGAAAATAAACACAACCAGCCAGAATATGGCCATAACTGTTTTTACTCTCTTGTCGTAACGCTCTTCTAGGAATTGCGGCATGGTGTAGATCCCCATCTCCAGGAAGAGAGGTAGGAAGAACACCGCTACAATGATGAGCGTGAGTGCAGCCATAAACTCGTAGGTGGCAATGCCCATACCCAGGGCGAAGCCCGAGCCTGACATGGCGATAAACTGTTCGGCTGAGATGTTGCTGGCAATAAGCGATGTGCCGATTACCCACCATTTAAGACTCTTGTCGGCAATAAAGTACTCGGCGGCATTCTTTTTCTTGCCCCCTTTATTGCGCGAAACCCATAGTCCTACGCTTATGATGATGACAATGTAGGCCATCAGGACAAAATAGTCCAAAGTTGAAAATGACATGTGTGTTTGCGTTTTGTTTAGTTAAACTGGTATACAATAGTCTGGTTGTACTCCTCATCTGGTCGAAGAAGCGTACTCGGGAAAGAAGCAATATTAGGACT
Source organism: uncultured Acetobacteroides sp. (assembly GCA_964292015.1). Classification (GTDB taxonomy): domain Bacteria; phylum Bacteroidota; class Bacteroidia; order Bacteroidales; family ZOR0009; genus Acetobacteroides. The sequence goes on along the minus strand of CAXYUU010000052.1, from coordinate 7,237 downwards.
GTTTGGGTAGAATTGAGGCTCAAGGCAAAATGCACACCTCTTAGGGTAAATCTTGCCGCTTTTACCAAGGGTCTCCCCATTTTCGTGATTGTCGGTATAGAGCTGAACGCCCGGCATGGTGGTGTAAACATCCATGGATCGTCCCGAAAGGGGAGCCTCCACATGTGCACAATGCGCGAGACTTTCCTTGTCCCGACTGATGACGTAGCAGTGGTCGAAACCAGACACCTTTACCATTGGTTCGAAATCGCTAAAGATGACATCGCCGATAACCTTGCCTTCTCTTAGGTCGAGAGGGGTGTTGGCTACCGAAAGAATGTTGCCTGTAGGAACCGATAGCTGGTCGGTTTCGAGGTAGGAGTCTGCATTTACCGAAATAATGTGATCGAGAATGGTTTGGCTACTCTCCCCATTAAGGTTAAAGTAGGAGTGGTGTGTAAGGTTTAGGTGTGTTGCCTTGCTGGTTGTGGCTCTATATTTAATAGCGAGCTTGCAATCGTTACTCCATGTGTAGGTTATGGCAATGGTTAGGTCGCCAGGAAAACCGTACTCACCATCGGGACTGGTGTAGGTAAACGTTACCGCATTGTTCTCTATCTCATAGTTCCAAATGGCAGAGTCGATTCCTTTAGCCCCGCTATGTAGGAGGTTTGGTCCATCGTTTGGCGTAAAGTGGTAGGCTTGTCCGTCGATGGAGAATGAGGCATCCTTAATGCGGTTGGCAAATGGACCTGGGTTGGATCCAAAAAAGCGCTGACCGCTGAGGTAGCTCTCCAGGTTGTTGTAGCCTAAAACTACATCGCCTAATATGCCGTTGCTGTCGGGTACCACAAGCGATACCAGCTTGGCTCCGAAGCTGGTTACTTTTATTTTAGCACCTATTTTATTCTCGATGGTTACTATATCGACCTGCTCGCCAAGGGGTGTTACCCCAAATTTATCTGCTGATATTTTCATCCGAATAAAAGTTGATGGTTGAATCCAACCCACATGCCGATATGTACCTGCTGGTATATTTACGGCATGTGGGATAGACGGGTTGATGAGATTCCGCCTTACCTTAAGGGTGATGAGGTTGTACAAGTATCGCTATCGATTGCTCGAAACGTTGCCGCTTTTACTGGCAGCAGCGGTTTGGTGACCTATTCCTGCTTTTGTACGGCTCATCTAAAGAATCCTTACGCCCAAAGCTTGCTTGGATACTCCCCTTTTGCGATAAGGCTGTTCAACTTTTCGACTACAGCAGGACGGTCGCCTTGGTAGGTTACGCCAAACCACTGTGCATCGGTGTCGAGTACTTTAAGTGTTGATGTACCTTCGTTAATAAGGTTGTTTACCACTAGAGGGATGTAGAATTCCGACTTGATATTGTTCATATTGTTGGTAAGGAAGTCGGCAAACATGTTGTCGGAATGAACGAAGTAGTCGGGGGTAAAGCCCCACATGTTCATCGATACAATGGTGTTTGCCTCCAAAGGCATCAGCGAGTTGTTTTCGTCTTTGTAGCTAATAACGCCATCTACCTTTTCGATATGCGTACGTTCTACCACGCCGGTAAGGTTCTTGTGGGCATCGGAGCTGCAAACACCGCGCGAAACGGCACCCATTTCCGATAGGGTATTGCCAAGGTAGTATCCTACCATGCAGTACTGGTTGGTTTTTCCGGCAATATCCGACAGGTATGTTCCAAGAACCGCAAAGCCATCTCTACCGTAAAAGTCGTCGGCATTAATAACGGCAAAAGGTTCGTTAATAATCTCTTTGGCCATCATCACGGCGTGGTTGGTACCCCATGGCTTTGTGCGCTCGGGGTTGATGACGAATTGGCTTGGAATCTTTTCTAGCTCCTGGAAAACGTACTCCACCTCAATTTTATTTCCATAACGCTCTTTCGAGAACATCTCCTTGAATTCGGTTTCGAAGCTGCTACGGATAACAAATACCACCTTTCCGAATCCGGCGCGAATGGCGTCGTACACCGAGTAGTCCATGATGGTTTCACCGTTAGGACCTAAACCGTCCATCTGTTTTAGACTGCCATAGCGGCTGCCCATGCCTGCTGCAAGTATCAACAATGTTGGTTTCATGCTTTTTATATTTTAGTGTTATAGTGAATCTCGAATAATGAGTGAGAAGGGGTTTTCAACTTGCCGGGTTTCCTTGTTGAGGATGAAGTTGGCAAGCGTTTCGCCCATTTTACAGAAATCGGTAGATATGGTGGTTATGCCATTGGCAACAACCTCCTTAAGCGGGGTGTCGTTTAGCGAGATAATGCCGATGTCGGTGCCGATACGGAGCTTTAACCTACGCGCCATCTTCACTAGGTCTACCAAGTCGGAGTCGTTAACTACAAGGTATACCTCTCCGGTTTTCACTACTCTTTCAGCGAGGTCGTTTACCACCTCGAAAGGCATTCTAGCCTCCTTACAAAAATGGACAAATCCACGGAGCTGCGATTCCGGCTCCTTGCCACCGGGGTAAACCGAAATAAACTTGCGGTACTTTAGTATCCGATCTTTTGCCTCCATCAGTCCGTCGAATACCTGTTTTTCGAAATTTTGGTAAATGGCGGGGTAGCTGTTTCTGAGTTCGATGGGTAGCTGGTCTAGGATGTAAACCTTTCCGTTAAGCTCCCTGAGCTGCGATGCAATGCCGGTAAACTGTGCCGGCATAACTATGTAGGCTGTGTACTTCAGCTTGTTTTCCTGCAGCAGGTGGTTGAAAATTTTGCGGTTAAAGTTGTGGAAGTAGAGGTCGACGTTTGCCGAGCCACCAATGGTCTTGATAAATGCGTTGTAGAGCTCCTCCTTAAATGCGTTGAGCTCGTCGTACAGCAGCATGATGTTTTGCTCTACATTTACGTTGGTAGAGGTTACGTAGTACGCCTTGCCTGGATGAGCCGAGATGATTCCCTTTGATTTCAACTCGTTGTAGGCGGTAAGTACCGTATCGCGCGACAGCTTAAACTGGTCGCAGATCTCGTTGATCGACGGCATCTTGTCGCCCATTGCCAGCCTGCCTATACTAATGGCGTATAGGATGGAGTTAATAATCTGCTTGTATTTCGAAACGGACAGGTTCTTGTCTATACTAATGAACTCGAGCTGACCCATAGTAGTTGTGTTTTATTACTGGTGGGTAAAGGTAGGTTAAAAACATTATTGCACAGCTTAAATTTGTTCTAAATAGGATGTTTTAACACTTTGTTTGACGCTGTTTGTGCCGGCAGTATGGGTGGTTGTATTGTAAGTAGCGAGTATGCAGTAAGTTTGGTAGTAATGTACAGTTGTGGTGCGTACTGGTATGGTTTATTTGTGCTAGAGATGCTTGACCTTCGGGTGTGTTGAGGTGGTTTGAGACGGAATTAATGTACATGACGCTTTCCATTCGGTATTGAGTGAGGCAAGGGAAGGCTGCAAAAGGGGTTTTTCATTTACGGATTTATGGAGGATAACGCGGTATGAGCAAAGTTCTACTACTAGCTGTTGTTCCTCGTTGCTTTTATTGAGAGGTTAGCTGGCGTTTTTCTAGAAGGAGGAGAAGGGGGGAAGGGAATATTTGACGACAATAATACGATGTCTAGCTTGATAAACCCTATTTGCTATTGTACTTGTCAAAATGATGCCAGCTATATTTGTATCCGGCTGGTATGTCGTGGAAAATGTACAATCTTGCATTGTGGATATATTTATAGTAACAAACAGCAGTATCTATATGAGAAGTTGGAGAACGTCGAACGGATATGAGGTATTTAAGGTGCTAGGAGGAAGGGGCAATTCGTACCTGATTATAGCTGGCAAACAGGCCGTTTTGGTCGATACAGGGAAGCAGTCTGCCTATAAAAAGCTATCCCGGAACATTGAGGTATTACTGGCAGGTCGCCACAATATTGCCTTCCTGATTTTAACCCATACCCATTACGATCACTGCCAGAATGCACGTAAGCTGCAGGATCGGGAGGGGTGTCGGGTTGTTGTGGGACAACCTGAGCAGGTGTCGGCAGCAGAAGGATATACCTGTTTACCCCAAGGAACAAACTGGATGACAAGGATTCTATCTTACCTTGGTAGCTATATCGGCAGAGCACGATTTGGATACCAGGCGTTTATGCCTGAAATTCTTGTTGCCAAAGCGTACGACATGTCGGATTTTGGGTTAAAGATAAAGCTGGTGAAAACGGCTGGGCATTCTGCTGGTTCGATAAGCGTGATTGTAGACGATGAGATTGCGCTGGTTGGCGATGCCCTATTTGGGGTTTATCGCCATTCTGTCCTTTCTCCGTTCTCCGATAGAATTCCCGAAATGGTCGGCAGCTGGCGGAAGCTGCTAGACAGCCGCTGTAGTGTCTTTTTACCCGGTCATGGAGGTGAGGTGTCGCGAATACGCTTAGAGGAGGAGTACCTTAAGGTTGCGCGTAGGTACTCCTAACCATGCTATATTGCTTGTGATAGTACTATGACGGGGAGCGTATGTAGCGCTACGCTTGTAGAAGTGCTCGGGGCATGAGCTATGGTAGCTACTGGGATTTCGCGTTTACCAATAGCGTATGAAAAAGATTGATTCATCTGGCTTGTTTGTAAAGAAAACTACCCCTCCTTACCAAGGAGGAGAAATAGCCCTGAATAAGCTTAGTGACTAGATGAAAAATGATACATCTTTTAAAAATAAGCTTTGAGAGTAGGTTATCTTTCTGTTTTACCATCACCGGATTTTACAGTCCGGTGATGGTCAGTCTTTTTATTCTTCAGCTGTTAGGCTTTCAATTTGGATTATCGCTAAATCATTTGGCTGTCAATACTTGTAAAGCCGGCTTAGCGTAGGAGGGTTAAGTCACCTTTGATATCGAACGATTTACCATTGGTATACTTACCCGTTGCCCTGTATACGTAAACACCCTGTTCGCATAGCTTTCCCTTGCTATAGCCATCCCATCCCACCGTCAGATCGTTACTGCTGAATAGCAGCTCGCCCCAACGGTTGTACACGATTAGCTTGTAGGTTACCACTCCCTCGCTTACCGGATGGAATACCTCGTTTTTATAGTCGGGCAGCTCGTAAGCCCCTCCATTTCCGCCAAAAGAGCTTGGGATAAATGCGTTGGGGAACTTCAACAGCCCTTGGCCAACCACTCTAACTGCCGACTTAATGAGCGTGTCATCTACACATCCGTTTTCGGAGGTTACCTGCAGCTTAACATCGTAGCTTCCCAACTTTGTATAGGTGTATGATGGATTCTTTTCGGAAGAAAGTCCTGCAATATCACCAAACTCCCATCTGAACAGAGTTCCGTTCGATGAGGTATTGTAAAACTGAACCTTCGCCTCAGGTAGCATTGCCTCAGCAGGTGCCAGCTTAAAGCTCGCTGTTGGATTGGGAAATACATCAAGGGTTTTAAGAGAGAAGGATGTACCACCATCTCCCTTAACCACCAGCTGTACGTTATACTTACCCGGTGTGGTGTACACATGGAAGGGATTGTTCTCCACTGATTTTGTGCCATCGCCAAAATCCCACTCGATAGTCTTGTAGAATTTTGCCTGATGCGAGAATTGAGCTTCCAACGGTACGCAGCTACTGCTGATGTTGGAGGCAAATGTTGAAATTGGAATAGCCGGCTTTAGGTAAAGAAACTGCTTTGTCTCGTCGTGGCATATGGCGTTCGACACCTTTAGCGTAACGGGGTATTTGTAGTCGTCGTTAAGGTCGCCCCATGTTTTATACGTATAAACAGGTGGATCGACCCCTACATACTTTCCTCCATCGCCATACGTCCACTCGTAAGTCCAGCTGTTAACTTTAGGCGCTGTTTTATTGGTAAAGATAAACGACGCATCGGGGTATGTTCGAATCGGAGGGTCGATAGTAAAGTAGGCTATGGGAGTTGAGTACACGGTGAAATTCTTCGAAGATTCGTGCTCGCAACCAAATTCGGATTTTACCTTAAGCTTTACATTAAACGTTTTGTCGGCTTCCTGAGAGTTGTTGAAAACATGGTTTGGAGAGGCGATACTAGCGGTAGCCCCGTCGTTGAAGTCCCATGTGTAGACGCTAGCCTTTTGGGAGGTATTGGTAAAGCTTACCGACAGAGGGGAACATCCGGCCTCGGCAGGCGTAAACGTAAAGGCCGAGGTAATGTGCGGATAGGTAAATACCTTCTGCGAAACGCTATCCTTACAGCCAAAATCGCTTACCGCCTTAAGCCATACCTCGGTAGTTTTGGTCACAGCTTCCATATTATCTATCGAAAAAGATACTGGTGTGCTTATGGTTTTTATCACCGAATTGGCCCTGTCGTTATCCATCCAGAAGGTGTATTTTGGCGTTGCACCTACCGACAGGTTTTGCACCTGGATATCAAACGGAGCACATCCAGTAGCGGATGTAATGGCCATTTGCGCTTTAGGAATTGGGCGTACCACCACCGTTTTTGTAATAGAGTCGTTGCAGCCATGCATTGAGATCGACTTAAGCTTCACCGTGTAGGTTTTGCTTAACGTACGGGATAGGTTGCCAAAGGTGTACTTTGGATTTGCCTCTCCCGAATTCCCCAGGTTGTCGAAACTCCACCTGTACGATGTTGAGCTGTTAAACGATTTGGAGCAATTGGTAAAGCTTACGACCAGCGGATTGCAGGCCTCGGTAACATCCATGCTAAAGTCGCTAAGGGTACCGGGGTAAACATCAATCTTACGCTCCACCTCCTTAAAGCAGTTGGCGTCGCCTTTATAGTATACCTTTAGCTTAATATTTTCGGATTGAATACTATGGTCGGCTGTTGAGTTAATAAAGTTCAGCGGAGGTATCTGCTGGTCGACATTTGATCCGGCGGATCCTAATACCCACTCGTACCTATAGGCTGACGAGGTGTACGCATTGAACACCTTTACAGACAAGGGGGTGCATCCGTTTATTTTATCGATATTGAAGTCTGCCATAACTGTGGGGTACACATCCACTCGTTTGGTTGATTTGTTCGTGCATCCGTCACTATTTTTAGCAGTCATCGTTATGTTGTACGGCTTAACCTTTACCGTATCGGTATTAACAAATGTCATTGCAGCAGGAGTAGGGCTGGTCGAAGAGGTGTTGTTTCCAAAGTCCCAAGTGTAGCTGGTTGATCCGGTGGCATTATTGGTAAGCGAAACCGTAAGCGGATTACACCCCTTATCTACACTTAACCCAAACAACGACTTTACCTCGGGTTGCGCATCAATAGTTTTTGTAACCATATCGCTAC
>CAXYUU010000051.1:0-12410 GCA_964292015.1 uncultured Acetobacteroides sp. | reverse complement strand
TCATTTAAGTGAAGCCTATTTTTATCGTAAAGCAGATTCATACGATCCTCCCCACCATACACGGTTAGCGATAAGCTTTGGGTAGAATCGGGATTATAGGTAAGCTTGCTATGCAAATCAAAAAAGTGATACTTAGGCGCAAATTTATCGTTATAGATGGCGATGCTTGCTAACGAAGTTGTAGCAAGGTCGCTTCTGAGCTTATCAAAGAGATCGTTATAGAGCGGAGTTTGGTATATATCGGTATACGAACGTCGAGCAGCTACCACAAGACTTAGCTTGTGGGTAATTGGCACATCGGCAAAAACATCGGCCGAGAGCATATCGGCACCGACGCTATAGTTGGCATTGTACCTGTTCCCCGACTTGCCGGTTATTTCGATCACCGACGAAGACGAACCACCATATCGAGCATCAAATCCACCTTTAAACACCTGAATATCCTTAATTGCTTTTGTATTAAAAGCGCTCAGCTGACCCAGAAAGTGGTTAATATGGTAGAGCGTAAATCCATCGAATAGCATTTGAGTTTGGGATGAATTTGATTTTCGGATGCTTAATTCGGAAGCCGATTCGGTGGTAGCATCAATTCCTGGAAGCATTTGTAGTGGAGCAGTAAAATCGAGCGGGTTAATGGTTGGCACATCCGACGTAGCCATTGGGTTTAGGGTACTCTTACCTGCGATATAGGGAATCTGTACCAGCTCATTTTGCCGCTGAGTAACCACCACACTCCCCAGCATATTCTGCACCCGATTAAGGTCAATCGACATCATACTCGACCGTGCTTCGGGAACAACATCAATACACTTCTTCACAAATCCCAAGTAGCAGATGCAAAGTGAAACAGGCTCCTTGGTAGGAAGTACAAGGTTAAAATACCCCTCGGCATTTGCGGTAGCGGCAAACTTACCATCTTGAGTAGAAATGTAGGCATAGGGAAGTTTTTCTCCGGTCTCCTGATCGACAACTGCTCCCCAAATCTTAAACCGTGGTAACTCCACCGATTTCACAACCAAATTAGCAGGAGCAACAGCAGAAGCCGCCTCACTTCTTTTTGGCTTTACCACGTACACGGAGCCTATTTGCTCCACGTCAAATCGACAAGAAGCCAGTATCAACCTCAACAACTCATCGACCGTAGCCGCTTTAAAAGCCCCATCAACCATCGGCTTGCTTGCAAGCTGCGCATCAAAAGCAATCTTTACATGATTATCGGCGCTGACTTTTTCGAGAGCAACGGAAAGTGGCTTGTTTTTAAACGAGTAGGAAAGCTTATCTGCAACAGCAGAGCTGCCCAGCAAGCAAAAAAGAAGGATGAATATAGATTTAAACCTCGTCGGCTGAGGGCAAAAACGTTCAATATGAAGCTTCATTAAATTTTATATTCCAAATTAGTACGAATAAAGTCCAACGCCTCCGACATCCGCTTTTCCACAGCCTTAACGCTCAGACCTAGCCTTCCAGCTATATCAGCATAGGTTAATTCCTCAATTCGATTCATTAGGAAAGGGATTCGGCATTTCTCGGGCATATCAGACAACACCCGATCGAGACGCTCTTTCATTTCCACCTCACGCATGGGATGGTCGGCCTCTTCGGAGTTTAAGTCTGACTTAGTCGTATTTTTTTGGAAATTCAGCACCACTTTTTGATGCTTAAAGTGGTTCTTTAGGAGATTGCCAGCAATGGTGTAGAGTAACGAATGGGCAGTTTCTTCGCGAACCGTGTCGCGAATATCCCAAAACTTAATAAAAACTTCTTGTGCAATGTCGTCCGACAAGTCTACATCGCCACATCGAAAGTACAAAAAACTTCGAATGCTAATGTAGTGATCATCGAATACTGATTTAAACCAAGTTGCCTTGTCAAGCTGTTTCAGCACCATACAAATCAATCCCTAATAATCCTTTATACAACTGGATACAAATATACCCTACCATTTGGTCTTTCAAAAACGGAAGTGTTAAGAATTCCGGAGTCGTGCCAATACCGCGTATAAAAAACCCGTTCCAAGTTACCTTGGAACGGTTTATAGTTGGGTCTAAGTATATACTATACTAATCCTTGCTCTAGCATAGCCTGAGCAACCTTCATGAAACCTGCAATGTTTGCACCATCAACGTAGTTTACACTACCATCTTTCTTAGTACCATACATAACACAAGCTTCGTGGATGCTTTCCATGATCTGATGAAGTTTTGCATCAACTTCAGATCCAGTCCAGCTAATATGCATTGCATTTTGAGTCATTTCTAGACCTGATGTTGCAACACCTCCAGCGTTAACTGCCTTACCAGGAGCAAACATAACCTTTGCATCTTGGAAAGCCTTGATAGCTTCTGGAGTACAACCCATGTTAGAAATTTCAGCAACACACCAAGTACCGTTAGCTAACAGCTCTTTAGCATCGTCACCGTCGCACTCGTTTTGGAATGCACATGGAAGAGCGATATCACATTTAACGCTCCATGCTTTTTTACCAGCAGTAAAGGTAACTCCGCTAAATTGCTTAGCCATTGGAGAAACAACATTATTGTTAGTAGCACGTAGCTCTAGTAGGTAATCGATCATTTCGTTGGTCATACCTGCAGGAATATGGCAAACACCATCAGGACCTGAAACAGCAACAACCTTAGCGCCAAGTTCGGTTGCCTTTTGAGCAGCACCCCAAGCCACGTTACCAAAGCCAGAAACGGCTACGGTTTTACCCTTAATATCTTTGCCTGCTTTATGTAGCATGTGCTGTACAAAGTACAATGCGCCATAACCAGTTGCTTCTGGACGGATCAAAGAACCACCCCAGTTGATACCCTTACCAGTTAAAACGCCAACATTGTACTGACGAGCTAGCTTGGTATACATACCATATAGGTAACCAATTTCACGACCACCAACACCTACGTCTCCTGCTGGAACATCGGTATCGTTGCCAATGATTTGCCATAACTCTAGCATGAAAGCTTGGCAGAAACGCATTACTTCAGCGTCAGATTTTCCGATTGGATCGAAATCTGAACCACCTTTACCACCGCCCATAGGAAGGGTAGTTAATGCATTTTTGAATGTTTGCTCAAAACCTAAGAATTTAAGCATTGAAGGGGTAACTGCCTTGTGGAAACGAAGACCACCTTTGTAAGGTCCGATAGCAGAATTGAACTGAACACGGTATCCCAAGTTGGTTTGAACGGTACCAGCATCATCAACCCAAGTAACACGGAAAGTAAAGATTCTATCCGGTTCAATTATTCTTTCAACGATTTTTGCTGCTTCAAATTCAGGGTGTTGGTTGTAAACATCCTCGATTGATTCTAACACTTCATGAACGGCTTGAAGATATTCCTTTTCACCAGGATGCTTCTGCTCAAGATCGGTCATCAATTTTTTTACGTCCATCGTTTTATGTCTTTAGTATATTAAACTAACGTGTTTTTTTTGATTCGCCTCGACTCATTTTGATCGATTTGATGGCGTAAATTTAGTTTTAATTCCGAATATCAAAGAACATTTATCCAATAAATTTAGTAGCCTTTGAAATAATTCTCATTACACATTGTAACCTAAAGGGATGAAAAGCGAACATTATAGCTTTACAATACCTCTATTGTTTCGTCCATCGACAATTATCGACAAGGATTTTGCAAACGTAACGTGCCTAATGTACTCATTTTCATACACCGCTGGCTGCGAATCGAGAATGCTTACATCGAATTTACCATCGCCCAGGAACGGATTAATGGTAAGGTAGCCAACACGAAAAGATGTCACATTTTGGAAGAAATGCGTACCCTGACTCGGATCGACCCTAAAATTCTTAAGTCCGCACTCCACAATGAGCCTTGCCTCCGAGATTTGCGGCCACTTTACCGGTATGCCCAGCCAAGGATCGCTCGACCCCCAGCGGCCCGGACCAATGAGCACGTAGTTCTCGCCTCTTTCCTTAAATCCCCGATTCAACATGTCGAGCTTGTCGGCAATTTGCCGGGTATGCGCCGAGTTAAACTTATCGGGCTTAACGTACACCACATTTTTTATCCCCTCGATTACCCCATGCCCCAAGGCCGAGTTCGAGTAAATAAGCGCCTCGTCGGGGTTGACGTCCTCGATTTGCAGATCGTCCATCTCCTCGCTTTCGACAATAGGCCTAATTTGAAGAAAGTTGAAAATCTTGGGCTGCCCCTTTTCCACATCGAAGTTAACGGCAAACTCGATTTCGATTGGCGAGTTCATCTCCTTCTGGCAAAGGGTGAGCAGGTCGCTAAGAATTTCGGCCAGCGGAAACGACTTATACTTTAATATATTGGCAAAGCTGATTATTCGCCTTCCTGTAGGCTGATACGAATCGCGGATACGGTCATCTTGCGCATCGTACACCGACGACACGTGCTGCATCCCCTCGTAGTTGCTAGTGTTGGTAATTTCGATACGCCTTATATTAACGCTATCGTCGGTAGATATGGTAAAAGCGGCAGGATCGAGGTCGAGCGCGTAGAACAACCGCTGGGTATCGCGCAGGGCCATTTGCGGGGTGCTCAGCTGCAGCAGGTGCGAGGGATGCTTAGGCGAGAATCGCATGGCCATTCCGCCATCGACAATAAACTTGCCCAGGCCAAAGGCAATGGAGGCAATGCCATCCTGAGGGGTTTCGTATCCCAACGGGTAGAAGTTGATGGATCGCGCAACACCCGACATGGTTGGGTAGTACAGGTTTTCGTGCTTGGTTCCGCAAACCTCCTGAAGCACCACGCCCATCTTCTCCTCATCAATTACGTTGGAGGTGGCAAAGATGTAGCCGCGGCTGCTCTCGTAAAATACCGAGGCGTACACGCTCTTGATGGCCTGTAGCAGCATTTGAAGGCAGGCTTCATCGTCCTCCACGCGTGGAATCATGTAGGTGCTGTAAATGCCGGCAAAGGGTTGGTAGTACGAATCCTCCAGCTTGCTCGACGAGCGAACCGCTATCGGATTCTTTACGTTACGAACGTACTCGCGCAGATCCTCGACCAGCTCGTCGGGCAGCTTTGCCCGAACAAAGCGCTTGAGGATTTTGGCATCGGGCTCTTCGGCATGCGTGTACTTGTAGAGCTTGTTCTCCTCCATAAACCGGTCGAAGCTATCGGTAGTTACAACCGTAGTGCGCGGAATGGTAATCAGAACGTTGTCGTACTTATGAAAAAGGTTGTGCTTTTTAAGGATGGAGTTAATAAAGGCCAGGCCTCGTGCCTTTCCGCCCATCGACCCATCGCCGATACGCGATATCTGGAGGTACTCGTTAAAGTCGAGCCGGTTAAACTTCCCGATAACCCCCCTACCCGAGAGTAGGCGATACTGAAAGATGGCATCTGCAATATACCCCCGAAGGGCAATGATGTTCGAAAAGTCGGAAGCTTGAATAGACCTAAACACGTACGCTATGGAGAATAGCGCGCGGGCAAAAAGCCACTTACTCAGGTGGTTTTGGCTGGCATGGTAGTACAAGCTCTCGTCCGAAATGGTGAGAATGGCATTGCGCAACGTTTTCAGATTGTTCGCCTCGCTAACCACCTCCTTCGACTGCGGGTTGATAAATAGAAAGTTGCCAAAGAAGAAGTACTTTTTTACGTAATCGATCAAATCGTGCGATAGCGACTTGGAGTACTTATGGATAAACCCGGTGTCGAGCTCCTCGGCCAGGGCCATGTTTGCCAAATCCGACGACTGAAAAATAAAGGGGAGGTAGGGATCCTCCTTTCGAATCACCTTACAAAGGGTGATGCCCGCACGGGTTTTGGAATCGCGCCGATGGTTTACCTTAAAGCTAACGTCCGAAACGATACCCAGCAGGTTGTTCTTATACTTTTGGTACAGCTCGATGGCCTCGTCGTAGGTAGTGGCCAGGAAAATCTTTGGCCGCCCGCGCATTCTGAGGTTTTGCTGCTGATCGTTCACCGCCTCCTTTATGAAGTCGCGCGACTGGTTTAGGATCACCTTATATAAGGTAGGCAGGTAGGACGAGTAGTAGCGAATGGAATCCTCGACAAGGATGATGGCCTGAACGCCAATTTCGAGCAGGTCGTTATCGGCATTCATCTTATCCTCGATGAGCTTGATGATGGCCAGCAGCAGGTCGGCGTTGCCCAACCAGCAGAACACGTGGTCGATTGCCGAGAGGTCTTCCTTTTCGAGCCTCAACGACACCTCGCGCGAAAAGTGGGTAAGCACCACAACGGGCGTATCGGGGTGCAGCTCCTTAAAGGTGTGGGCCAACGGAAAAATTTCCATCTCCCCGATATTAAGCATCGAAATGATCAGGTCGAACGATTCGGTCTTAAGCAGGTCGAGCGCCTCCTGGCCGGAGCTTACCTTAACGAAGCTGGGCGGATAGCGAAGGCTCAACGAGACGTACTCCTTGAATATCTGCTCCTCGATGCGGCCATCCTCCTCCAAAATAAACGCATCGTAGCTGCTGCAAATGAGTAAAACCTTGTGTATGCGCCGCTGCATGAGCTTGTGGAACGAGGTGTCTACAAAGTCGAGCTCGAGCGGGTTTAATTCGATGCCGGTGTTGCTGAAATCTATCATTACACTATGCGTTTAGTTGTTGGTAAGTAAGCAATAAACACCCAAACGGGCAAAAGGATCATCCAAAAAAAAGAGAAATCGGTTCAACCCAAAGCGAAGGCCTTGACGAAAAAGGGAACCGACAGGGCAAGGCCGCATACCTTATACTATAGTAGCAAGCAGCCCAGCCTACCTTGCCCGAAGGCTGCCAGCCTTTGCCAAGGCGTCGAAAATATCCTCCTCGAAGGTGTAGTAGGCCGAGTGGCGGCCGGCGGTAAAGCCACCGAAGGCGCCGTTGGTAAGGTAGATGAACCCCACCTTAGACTGCGGGTTAAAGTACATTCCCGAAATCAGCCCGTAGGCATCGCCAGCGTGGCCCATTAGGGGAACCCCCTTTGCGATAAAATCGCCATTAGGCGTATTGGTAATAATTTGAACGCCCAACCCCCAGCACAGGAATAGCCCGTTGTAGCTGTCGCCGTTGGAGCCGTTGAAGCGCCACTGTGGGGTGTGCATCAGCTTAAGGGTGTTGCTGCTGATGAGCTGCCTGCCCATATACATCCCTCCATCGATATGCAGCTGCATGATTTTGGCCAAATCGGGCACCGAAATGCGCAAGCCGCCCTGCGGGCTGAAGATAAAGCCGTTGGTTCCCAGCTCGTAGGCCGACAGGTCGCGGGGTGCGGGCCGTTCGCCCTTGTACTCATCAACCTGAGCGGCCCAGCCCTCCTCGTTGCGGTACAGCGCGGCCACCTGGTCTATCTGTTCGATGTCGGCCACGTTGTAGGAGCCTTTTACGGCCAGGGGCAGCAGCAAGCTGTCGCGCATATACTGGTCGACCCGCCTACCGCTGATGCGCTCGATAAGCGTGGCCACCACGCCAAAGTTGGCGTTGCAGTAGGTAAAGTAGGTGCCGGGCTTTTGCGGAAGCCACATGTCGGGGGTGTAGTGGACTCCCCCGGGCAGCACCAGCTCCTTAAGGGTGGGAATGGTGTCGGGGTTGCTGTAGATGGCCGCCAGAAAATCGGCGTAGCCATCGCCATCGTTCAAGCTGGCGGTGTGCGACATCAGCATGCGAAAGGTGATGGGCACCGCAGGCCAGCTCGGATTGCGGAACGGGAAGCCCAGGTATCCGCTCACATCCTCGTCGAGGCCAAAGCGCTTTTGGTCGTAGAGCATCATCAGGCCGGTGGAGGTAACCAGCTTCGAAATCGAGGCCATTCGAAACATGGTGCTATCGTCGATGGCCAGCTTGCGCTCGTAATCCTTCAGCCCGGCGTGGTAGGTGCCGGTAACCTTCCCGTTCGAGTAGGTGAGCAGGCTTAGCCCCATAAGCTGGTGCTTTACGCAGATGGTGTCCACTGCAGCCTGCAGCTGCGCCATGGCGGCCGAGGTGCTCAGTAGGAACGCTAGAACAAGGAGCTGTTTTTTCATCGGGGTTCTATGTTGAGTGTTGTCGCGAAGTGCTTGGCACAACTAAAGTAATCAATAAAGGTTGAAGTAAAAACACTCCGCAAATAAAATCAGCGGATGGGGCTGCTATTGGGAGCTCCCATCCCCCAAAAAGGGGTAAAAATCGGTTCAACCAGTAAAAAAAGAGGCCTACACAGCCCCACTGTAGGGTAGCCGCCCGCACAAAGCTCACCGCTACGGCAGGTGACATTCGGCACGCTGCTTTTCGTTCGGCTTTTGCGATGCGGATATATACATATATATAGGTATCGCGATACCACGGAAGCTGAACAGCAAAAAAATCATCTTTTTTTGAAAAAATATTTATTCAAAAATAGTTGGTGTTAATTATTGTTATATTTTTATAGGCGATAAGTATTTGTCTAACCAACAGCCAACGACAATGAACGAACGAAAATTTAAAGGTACCGCTATTCAAATGCTCATGGCAGCAGGGTTACTTACCGACAACGCAATTGCTATGACCGCCTCGCTCACCGCTGTACGCCCTAAATGGACGGCAGGCTACTTTACCGACATCAAGGGTAACATCACCAGCATTCTCGAAGACAGCTTTGGCATAAGCGCCAACGACAGCCTAAAGCAGCTCACTACGGATCTCACCACCAAGGAAGCCTCGGCCAAGTCGACCCTTCAGCATGTAAAAATTCAGATAGAGGTAGATTTTGGTAAGGATAAAACCAAGTGCAACCGCTACCTCTCCATACTAGGGCTTAGCAACGTGAAGAACATCGGCAACGCCACGCAGTCGCAGCTGTCCGAAATGCTGGTTACCTTCCGCAACAACCTTACGCTTGCCATCGAAACCGACCTCACCGCTGCCGGTATGAACCCTGCAACCTTGACCAGCATCAAGGCCATGGCACTCGACTTTTACAACACCAACGCCCAGCAGGAGCTGGCCAAGGTGAGCACTAAGGAAACCAACGCTACCCTTACCGCCCAGCTAAACGACGTGTACGACGAGGTAATTGGCATCGCCAAAATAGCCGCTTCGCTGCTTACCGATAAGGCCGATATCGAAAAGTTCTCGTACACCCGCGCCCTTAAGCAGGTCGGCTACGTAGAACCACCCAAAACCACCAAACCACCAACACCTAAAAAGTAGCACCACGCTTACTACGACACCTTAAGGAGAGGATTGAGCAAACAGCCAGCCCTCTCCTTTTTGTGAATACACCCCTCACCCATTCAAGCACCCACTCCCCAAAAATTGCCCAACATCGCTCCCACTTGGGGATGCGCTGGCACAGGTAAGGTTACGCTGCACAGGCTATTTGGCGCAACACCTCCCCACCCATTTCCGTTAGCTGCTCGTGCATGGTAGCCGCCCAACATCCACCGTCCGGTAGCTCCACCGAAGCGTCCGATGGCTCCAACTAACCGTCCGATAGTTCCACCGAAGCGTCCGATAGTCCCAGCTAACCGTCCGATAGTTCCACCTAACCGTCCGATAGCTCCAGCTAAGCGTCCGATAGTTCCAACTAACCGTCCGATAGCTCCAACTAACCGTCCGATAGTTCCACCTAACCGTCCGATAGTCCCAACTAACCGTCCGATAGTTCCAGCTAAGCGTCCGATAGCTCCAGCTAACCGTCCGATGGTTCCAACTAAGCGTCCGATAGTCCCAACTAAGCATCCGATGGCTCACCTCTCGGGAGTAGCCTGAGCCTGCCTGCCGAGCGGAGTTCTCCTTTACCGGCAGCTGCCGCCAACCGCCCCGCAAGTGCCTCCCATGGGAAGGTTACCACAGCGCCTACAAAAGCAAAAGCCGGGGCATGCCCCGCAAATCGGTAGTACACCCAACCGTTATCGGTCGGTTACTTGGTACGACCGATAACAATCTTGTCGTACTCCTCGTCGTTGGGCTCCCAAAGCTCAACCTTGCTGCCCTCCAAGTCGAGTATATGAACGAACTTTCCGTACTCGAAGGCCTCAATCGAATCTAAAATAGTAACCCCCTCCTGGGTTAACACCTCCACCAGCTCCTCGATATGCTCCACCCTGTAGCTAACCATAAACGGGCTTTTCGACGGTTCGAAGTAAACGGTATCGCTAGCAAATGGGCTCCACTGGGTAAACCCCTTGTGCGAAGGGCTAGCACCCTGCCGCCACTCGAAGGTGGTGCCGTAGTCGTCGGTATCGAGCCCCAAATGAAGACGATACCACTCCTTTAGCTTGTTCGCATCGGCACACTTAAAAAAGATGCCGCCTATACCAGTTACTCGCTTCATACCTGTAGGTGTTACGTTTTTCGGTAATGGTATAACAGCAAAATGGTAAAAAGAGCAGGTTGGAGCAGCGAGTTTCTACGCCAACACTACCATACAGCCACCCAAGGTGTACCCTGCCGATGCTAGCACTACCCGCATGCGCATGGTGACATTCGGTACAGCAGCAGTTTAAAGGACGATGGCCCCTCACAATTTGGATAAACCGGCAACCTGAAAATTCGAACGTATGCGCAAGGCTGACGTAACCAGCACTACACCTATCAGAATAAGTAGGATGAGAGGATAGCATCCAGCCTCCCCTCTTCCATTTTTAGCACATCGACAGCGAGTTTAGTGCGCTGTCGAGCGAACCAAAGTAGTTTATTGCCGTATTGCGAACCAGCATCTCCTTTTTTTCATACAAATCAAGCGTCATTCTGGTATAAACGCTCGATGGCACAACAATATTTAAGGTACCCATAGCCGCATCGCGTAGCTTAGGCGTTATCGCGCCAGCAGCCCAAACGATGTCATCCTCGGCAAGGGGCGTTGCGTTGGTTGCATCGCAAATAAAATTCGCGCACTGATTCTCGACGAACAGCTCTACCGCCTTAAGCTGTCCGCTACGAAATTCTTCGGAGGAACAGTAGCCCCTCCAGGTTTGAATAATGCAGCTTTTCTCGGGATAAACTGAAATCGTAAGGTATGAGCTAGAATATTTAACTATCATCAATTAACGGGTTAAAAACAACAGGTATATTTTTACGGCCTACTAAATGCAAGGCCACAGTCCAATAAAACAGGCAAAGTAAGGCGAGAGCGCAAGATACCCCTGCCGGCAAATTTTGCACAGCAGGGGTACAGCTTTATACCGCTCAAAGATTGATCTACTTAAAATGATGCTAAAGCACTCTCTAAAGATCCAAAAAAAGCAAGACCTGCATTTTTAGACACCTTATCGCTTTGTTCAAGATTCATAACTGTCATCTTCGTAAATGCACTGGCAGGAAGAACGAGGTTAAGAACAGGCATGCCTGCCTTTACCAGCTTTGGGGTAACAACCTCGCTAACCCAATCAGTGTCCTCTTTTTTAAGAAGAGAAGCGTTTGTTGTATCGGTGATGAAATTCTTACAGCCCTTAGCTATAAAAAGTTCTGCGGTCTTAAGCTGTACTGCACGAAAAACTTCAGACACGCAAAAGCCACTCCAAGTTTGAACCAAGCAGCTCTTTTCTGGAATATAAGAAATCACCACGAATTTTGTACTGTAAACTGTTTCCATTTTACTTGATTATAAATGTGATTGAAAATGAATCTATCTTAAAGCAAAAAAGCGGATTTAAAGTTCAGCTAACGCACTTTTTAATGAGCCAAACATCTTAACATTAACACTTCCTGTAACACCTTCCGACTTTTCCAAATTCATTAGGGTCATCTTAGTAAACGTACTTGCAGGAAGAACCATGTTTAACACCTTCATTCCTGCCTTTACAAGCTGAGGCGTAATTAGCTCTGTCGCCCAATCCGTATCTTCCTTTTTAAGCAGAGAAGCATCGGTGGTATCGCTAATGAAATTCGCACAACGTTTTTCTACGAATAGCTGAACCGTCTTAAGCTGGGCCGCACGAAAATCATCAGAAGAACAGAACCCCTTCCACACCTGAATTAAACATTTCTTATCGGCTTGGTAAGATATCTCCAGAAACCGAGAAGTGTACAAACTTTCCATTTTATTTGTCTTTTTTAACTTAAATTGACCACTTCAAAATTGCAGAGGAGATGTACCAATTGGCTCCCTGATCGCCTAGTGCAATCAAATCGCCCTTTTTCAAAATACCCTTAGAGTGAGCTTCGAACAAGTTTACGGGAATGCTGGCCGTTTTCATGGCCGCATAATCTTCGAGCGTTTCAAAAACTCGAGCGCCATCGATGCCTAGGTTCTCAACCCAGCTCATGGTTAGGCCTGCAAATTGTTGTCCGAAGATATAGTGGTTAATGCTCTTTACGTTTAGGTTAAGCACCTCTAGCGATTCGATAATTGAAGCGGGAATGTAGCGTTGCAGCATGGGCACATCACGCTGAAGGCTGGCTGGATCGACACACTGCAAAGGTTATACCGTATTTACAACCGAGGTGTAGCGCGAGTTGCCCGACTTACTCTTTATTCCTCCTGCTCGTTCACCTT
>CAXYUU010000050.1:0-12473 GCA_964292015.1 uncultured Acetobacteroides sp. | reverse complement strand
CATTAGATCCCGTGACAAGCACGGGATGACACT
This sequence comes from uncultured Acetobacteroides sp., assembly GCA_964292015.1. Classification (GTDB taxonomy): domain Bacteria; phylum Bacteroidota; class Bacteroidia; order Bacteroidales; family ZOR0009; genus Acetobacteroides. Next base: position 12,440 of record CAXYUU010000050.1, on the reverse strand, counting down.
CCGAGGAAAGTTTTTTCCTTAAATTAATGACATTGTTTTTTAAGGAGGGTGCCCGTAGGGCGGGGTGGTTCTGAATAATAAAAATTAGTCAAATCTTAAACAAAAAATCCCTGCTGCTTGTGCAGCTTGTACTACATAGCTGCGGTAATTTGCGATATCTGCGAGAAAAATAAACGCTGCCGCACTTGCCATCCCATAAACGGGACAGCAACGAATAGTGTATACTACAACTATTCCCGCAGATTGCGCTGATGGGTGCAGATTACCTATACAAGCGGCAGAAAAACGGTACTCACTCCTACTTACTCCCCTCGCGCAGATGACTCTTTTAAAGCCAAAAGAAGGGCACGACTAGCCCACCTCGATAATTTGTACAGCTTCCAAGCCTTGCCTAACGGGAGATAGGCGGGAACGAAGTTTCAGCTAGCGCTTGCCGAAGCTGAACGTATAGTACTAGGCGCAGATGGTTTAGCTATACAGATGCTGATGCCCACCGATTTTGGTAACCATGGGCTATAGTTCAGATGGAATGCCTACCTATTGGCATTGGGAAATCGGCGACATTCGCACTCCACCTCCAATTACGGCAGCTTTACTTGCGGCCTTGCCCGCTTGGTTTTGTCCTGCAACTGCCGCTTTACGCGATCTACTTCATCTCCTTTTTTGCAAGACTCTGTATGGTTTCTTCGGAAACCAGCGCTGCCAGTGCCTCCCTAATAGGGGCATACTTTTCGTGAAAGGGGCATGGATGGTTATGGTCGCACTGCTTTAGTCCAAAACCGCAGCCGCAGAAAAGCGTATCGCCCTCGATAGACACAATAAGCTCCATTAGGGTAAGCTCCGCCTTAGCAGGATCGAAGGAGAATCCCCCATTTTTCCCTTTTTGCGATCGTACAAAACCATTCTTGGCTAAGCGCTGTAAAATTTTTGCCGTGAAAAATTGCGGTGCCTCAATCTCGTTTGTTATTTCGATAATGCCAGGGGTTAGCCCGTTCAGGTTTTGCGCCTGAATGTACACTAACGCTCTTAGCGCATATTGGGTCTCTTTATTAAACACGGCCACATCCTTTTAATGAAGGATCAAAGGTATAAAAAAGAACACCACACCAAAAGACCTTTATGTCTTCTATTTAAAATAACCTATATTTGTAAGAAAAGTAACGCTATGAAGTTTGAATCAGTACAAGGTAAATCGGTTGGCGAAATAGTTGTCGCCGACTTTAGGGCAGCCCACATTTTTGCAGGTGTTGGCATCGATTTTTGTTGTGGAGGTAAGAAAACCCTCGAAGAGTCGTGCCTCGAAAAGGGCATAGCTGTAAATACGGTTGTGGGTAAGCTGCAGGAGCTGGAAAATACCCCTAGCAGCTCGGCTACCAGCTATGGGGAATGGAACCTCGACTTTCTTTGCGACTATATTGTGAACACCCATCATAAGTACGTGCTCAAAACGCTGCCCGAGCTGGTTGCCTACACCCAAAAGATTGCCAAGGTACACGGCGATAACCATCGCGAGCTGGCCGAAGTGGCAGAGCTGTTTACCAAGATTAACCAGGAGCTGCTACAGCATCTGCAAAACGAGGAGCAGGTGCTATTTCCGGCCATTAAGCAGGTGCTGCTCGATGGGGCTGCTACGGCAAAGGCCACCATCATCTCCGAAATTGCCCGAATGGAGGGCGAGCACGAGTTTGCCGGTGGCGCTATGGACAAAATAAACGAGCTCACGAAGGGATACCTGCTTCCGGCCGATGCCTGCAACACCTACCGCGTATCGCTTGAGCTGCTGAAGCAGTTTGAGGACGACTTGCACGTTCATGTGCACCTCGAAAATAACATCTTGTACCCCAAAGCGCTGATGCTTACCAAGTAAAACTTTTCATCATGACTACGGCTACTAAAGATCTGGAAAATGACCACGTTCACATCCTCCGCCTTACCGATGTTATGGAAAAATTGCCCTCGCCCACCACGGTGAACGTGTGGGAGGCCGAAGAGGTGGTTGACTTGATACGGAACTTTGCCGATGGGCTACACCATGCCAAGGAGGAGTGCCTGCTATTTCCCAAGATGGTTGAAAAAGGATACTCGGTACAAACGGGGCCGGTAGCGGTTATGCTACAAGACCATGTACAGGGACGGGTATTTGTGAAGGGTATGGTAGAGGGAATCTTGCAGTATAAAAGCGGCAACAAGGAATCGCTGCCCACCATTTTCGAAAACATGATGGGATATGCCGAGCTGCTGCGCCACCATATTGCCAAGGAAAATAACGTGCTGTTTCGAATGGCCGACAACGTACTTTCGGATAATGAGCAGCAGGTGCTCCTGTCCGAGTTCGAGCGGCTTGCGCATGACGTAGAATCGGGCATGTTTACTGCCCGAATAGCTATGCTGGCGAGTGGTTATCAGGTAAAGTAGGGCTTAGCAGGGAGGGGGCTTCGCTGCTTTCTTATGCTAAGCGTATCGAAACGCCACGCTCAGCAAGGGGACTGGAGTATCAGCCAAATGAAGACTAGCAGCGAGCAGGCCACAAAAAAAAGTTCCTCCTGCCTCGCGCAGGAGAAACCTCCAGTATAATACCATAATACTACTATCTAGCGTACAATACTATTAGCGGTAATATCCTTTACCAGGTTAACGTTAAGCTCGTACCTATCGCCATCGGCGATGGTAATAGACATGATAACCGTTTGGTAGCCTTTCTTGGTGATAACCACATCGTACACCCCCTCGGGAATCGACTTGAGCTGAAAGATTCCGCTGTCGGCGGTAACCTTTTCGAAGGTGTACCTCTTTACCTCCTCGGGCTTTAGCTGGTTTTGCACGGCATTGGGTGTTATGCGTACCGTAACGCCCTTAATGCCCTCTAAGGTAACGCTATCGCATACGTGAGCCCGTAGCGAAAGGGAGGTTCTACCGGTAACAATTACCTTGCTGGCCGACAGGAAGCCGGCGTAGAGATCGGGATACTTATCGGCAATTTGGATGAAGCCTATATTGATGAGGTTAACGATATCGTCGTTCTCCTTAAGGAGCGCCTTTAATGCAAGGGTAACCCCCTTACGCTCGTTTACTGCACCTGAGGGCGTTATCAGTAGGGCATCGAACTTGCTAACGAGCTCGGTATGCACGTCGAGCTTTTCGTCGGTAACGCCAAAAAGGGCCAGCGGCGTTTTCAGCTTGGTTGCCTCCTGGTTTACCATCGACGCCACGCGGAAAAGCTTGCCATCAGAATAGGAGGCCAAGCTCTTTTCCGAATGGTTTACCTTCTCCTTTAGCTGTACATTGTGGTTAATTTCGGAGTAGAGTAGCGAGCAACCGCAGAGCTTGGCCGTAGCCTTGCAAAGCCGAGCTCTAAGATCGTTTTTCTCGGCGGTTAGGCCAAGATTTATCGAATGCTGCAGTATGCTCAGCTCGGCTATCCGCTTATTATTAGCAGGAAAATTTTTATAGAATAACGAAAACCCAGCCATCTCACAATACTTATCGAAGTTGTTTCCTGCATGATATTCGATCCTACGATGCGACTTGTGCTTACCTTCTTCTACTGCATTCATAATTCCGTTGTTTTTGGAGGTTTGTAGCTTACTTTAATTGTATTAACTTTAATACCCGCTAATTTAATGTATTTCCCGTAAACAATCATAACTCAGATTGTAACATTTAGCTTTATATAATATATGTTTACCGTACTATTCTTGCAAATGCGGAATTTCGGCAAGTACAAACCACCAACCTGTCGCCACCATGGCGGACAAACAGGTGTTGCAGCAAACAACCGTCGGAATTTGGATGAGACAGATTTACGGATTGGTTGATTAACCCCTACCCCACCAGTAGACCCTCGTTCGGCTGAGGCTGTGCCCCTGCCGAACCTATTCTGCAGGCTATAGCCTGCAATGATAGAATAGACGAAGGCTGGAGCCTTAGACTAACGAGAGTTAGTAGATAGAGCAGGCCGAAGGCCTTGAGGGCATGAGCGTAAAGAGACGCTTAGCGAGGAACATCTTCATCTATTTCGTCATCAGCTTCCTCATCAGAAAAGTAGTCATCAATAGAATAATTGTCACAAATCCAAGATGTAAATCTGCCTGAAATAGCTGAAAACAAATCATCCTCAGAGTAGACATACTCATTACTATCTGAATGATAGTAGTTTTCTAGAAATTGAGCTTCATAAAAACTAGCGATTCCCGATTTATCTTCTTCTGAGAGTTTACCATATGCCTTTTCAACAGCAGCTTCTATTACATCTGCATATGTCGATTCCAATAAGGAATACTCCTCACCTCCAGAACCAAATTGTGAAACTAAATCATCAAAACCCGACTTGTAATCACTCGATCCTATAGGATCAAGTGATTCGAAAAAGGATTTAACTCCAAGAAAAACCTTTTCTTCCAGCTGTGTGTAATCTACAAAAAACATAGCATTCTACTTATTATGTAACTTAATATTAACTTCATACCTATAAAACTCAATATTACTGACAACAGGTAACGCCCCTTTTATTCGCAGATCATCTTCGATTACTACGATTATCTCCAGCTCGCCTCGTTCGGCTGAGGCTGTGCCCCTACCGAACCTATTCGACAGGCGATAGCCTGCAATGATAGAATTGACGAAGGCTGAAGCCTTAGACTAACGGGGCCTTTGCATAACGAGGTCCTTCGCATAACGAGAGGCTAAGGAATATGCTCAACACACAGTCTTTCTTTTAGGCATTCCTTTCAACCATAAAAATGGAATATTTAGTATCAAAAGGGTTTTCGACTCCAACATTTAGCACTTCAAATTTAATTCTACTATTTGAACTTAAATCTTTGAACAAGGTATCAAACCAAGTTGAATCAGATGACTGATATTGTGATAATTTTAAGTTCGCACCATACTTCTCTATATACGAGTTAAAATCGGTAATACCCCATTCGGCAACAATGATTATCAACAAATCTATCGATGCCCCACTTATATTCCTTTCAAATAAATTTACTTCTATTGTTTTTCTGAAGCAGGAATGCCTTTTAATGTCGCGTGTAAATTGGAACTTAAGTTCTACTAAATAACTGTCAATTTTACTATTTATCGACAAATCAACTTTTTTATTTCCTTCGCGTGGATATTCAGCAAGCGCTCGGTACTCCGTTGATTGATTAAATTTTTGATTCAATGATTCTACCAAATAGTTTCGGATGAGAAGTTCCTGCTTAATATTAAAAAAGTTAGAGTTCATCTTCCCTAAAAATTCCGTAAAGTTCGGACTATTCAAAACGGTTTCTATTTCTTTTTTCAATTTATTCATTGCTTAATGTATTGCATGAGGTTACTCTATTTACTTTTATGCCCTTGCTAATCGTAAGCTCAGCCTAAGGTTTTATTTGTTGCGAACCGAGTTGATCGAAGTCCCTCGTTCGGCTGAGGCTGTGCCCCTACCGAACCTATTCTGCAGGCTATAGCCTGCAATGATAGAATAGACGAAGGCTGGAGCCTTCGCCTAACGGGGGGACTACAAATGGTTTACCTCTTTAGCTGAATTAAATTTGACCTCCAACACCTTTAAACTTCTCGACAAACGAAGAAATCTTTTGAAAAACACTCTGCTTCTTTGTCAAATACTGAGAGTTTAAGGGACTCATTTTGGGTAAAATAGCGTTGAGCTCTGTTCCATTATCACTGGCATACTCACGCTTTAAAGAGGCGATTATATAACGTTTTGCCTCTTCCTCATTTAATTTCTCTTCTGCAATTAATTCGGTTACCTCGGCTTTCTGTTTGACTTGGGCGTATGCGAAGAACGAATCTATAACATTCGCCTTATCCTGAATGGTATCAAGGTCGGTTTCATTAATAAAGTCAACCACCAAGCTTTCCTTTGCACGATTACCTATACTCGCACGAATAACCCTACGGATTTCGTCTATTAAGGTGGCCTTGTCTATGGTCTTATTGTGATGGTTAAAAATTAATTCGAGAATATAGTCGAGGTTTATTTCTTGAGATTTAAGCAGGTCTATTTCAAATACGACATCATCCCAATCAATTGTCGATTTTTCTGATTCTTTTCCACTTTTCTCACGTCGTAGCCAGTCGCGAATATCATTATAGGTGGAGCGATAATCTTGAATGGAACGATCAGAAAGCATTTCCACCTGTTGCATGGCTGCTATAACGTCATCGGTTAGAGAATGAGCATCTTGAAATGCTTTAACAGCCTCAGGATCGTTTACATCTACACCTTGTAGTGCCTTGAGATTGGTAAATTCATCGTAATTCTGTAGAATGTTTTCGACACGTAAGTACTCTCCAAAGAGCTTTGCGAACTCTTTTTTAGCTTTCTCTGTCTCTATTTCTTCAGGGTTAGGGAACTTCTCACTCAATTCTTTTACCACCTCAACATAACCTCTACGTGCTTCGCCTGTGGCTATGTCGGTAAAGCCGTCCAAGTACTCCTTGTAGCTCTTTTCGAGCACCACATTTTTAGTGTTACTATCTCCGAAAAGGGTAATGGAATCAACTGTCGCTTTTTCTAAATCTCTAAAAGTAACAATATTACCAAAGGTCTTTGTGGCATCATAAATACGGTTGGTACGCGAAAAGGCTTGCATTAAACCATGGTAGCGCAGATTCTTATCTACAAACAGCGTGTTAAGCGTAGGTGCATCGAACCCGGTAAGGAACATACCAACGACAATAAGAAGGTCAACTTTTTCTTCAGGTGGAAGTTTCTTGTTACCCTTAACGCGTTTAGCAAGGTCTTTATAGTAGTTCTGAAACTCCCTACTATCTAGGCCATAGCTGGTTTTAAACATGGCGTTGTAGTCTTTGATTGCCTTATCCAAAAACTCTTTTGCACTGCGATCCATTGCAGAGGGTTCGAAAGTCTCATCGGCTACCTCGCCTATGGCATTTTGCTCCTCATTAGCGGCAAAGGAGAATATGGTCGCTATTCTCAACGGCTTATCACTTTCCTTTTGTAGGCGGATCAACTCCTCGTAGTAACACTTGGCAGCATCTATACTGCTTACTGCAAACATGGCGTTAAAACCGTTGTTACTCCCCTGATTCCTATGGGTTTTTGTCCTGAAGTTTTGTAAGATATATTGCGAAATTTTTCTGATACGAGCAGGATGAAGCAATGCAGTATTATTTTCTGCTGCACTTAGCTTCTTCTCATCAACCTCTGCTTCTATCTCTTTAAATTGTGGGCGTACATTGTTGTAATCTACCTTAAACTTCAGCACCTTCTCGTCCCTAATGGCATCGGTAATTACGTAGGAGTGCAATTCGCGACCAAATACGCTTGCAGTGGTTTCCGCACCTAGTGCATTTCCTTTGCGAATTAAATTACCATCAACAATGTCATCGCCAAATATTGGTGTTCCTGTGAAGCCAAACTGGTAGAACTTTTTGAACTTCTTTTTAAGGTTCTTTTGTGCCTCACCAAATTGAGAGCGATGAGCTTCATCAAAGATAAATACCACCTGTTTTTGATAGATGGCTAGATCGCCCTCACTTTTCATGAGGTTATTGAGCTTCTGAATAGTGGTGACTATAATCTTTTCATCATCTTTCTCAATATTCCGCTTTAAACCTGCCGTACTATCCGATCCGTTAACGCTATCGGGCGAGAATTTTTGGTACTCTTTCATCGTTTGAAAGTCCAAATCTTTACGATCGACTACAAAGAATACCTTATCTATAAAATCGAGCTGTGTGGCTAATCGTGCCGCTTTAAAGCTGGTGAGTGTTTTACCCGACCCGGTGGTATGCCAAATAAAACCCCCACTTTCGGTGTTCGACCAATTTTTAGATTGAAACGAGCTGGCTATTTTCCATAAGATTCTCTCTGTGGCCGCAATTTGATAGGGCCGCATAACAAGCAGCGTATCGCTGGTATCGAATACCGAATAGGTGAGCAGCACATTTAAAAGGGTGTGCTTCTGAAAAAATGTAACCGTAAAATCCTTAAGGTCTTTGATTAGCGTATTGTCACACTTTGCCCAGTTCATGGTAAAGTCGAAGCTATTCTTATTACGCTCAACGGTGTTGGCAAAATAACGGCTGTCGGTACCGTTCGAGATAACAAAAATCTGCAGGTATTTAAAAAGTGAGCTTTTACTATTAAAGCTCTCCTTAGTATACCGATGCACCTGGTTAAACGCTTCGCGGATGGCAACCCCACGTTTTTTTAGCTCTACCTGTACCAAGGGCAAGCCGTTAACCAGTATGGTGACATCGTAACGATTGGCTTGCGCTCCTTTTTGCTCAAATTGCGAGATAACCTGCACCTTATTACGGGCAATACTCTTTTTATCTACTAGGTAGATGTTTTGGATATGCCCATCGTCAAAAACAAAATCGTAGATATAGTTGTCTTGTATTTTCCTTGTTTTATTTACAAGGTTATCGCTGGGTTTATCTAAATACTCCTCCACATAACGAGCCCATTCGCCATCGGTAAACACCATGTTGTTTAGCGTCTGAAGCTGTACTCTTGCATTCGCAAGCATGGCTTCGGGAGTGGTAAGGCTAGCTGGATTTTCGTACCCCTGATTGATTAGGTCTTGGATAAGCTCCCGCTCAAGGGCCGCCTCGGTCTGATAGACAGCAGGTGCCTCATTTACCTCCGAGTACTTGGTGTACCTATCTAGTACAATAAAATTGTTTGTTTCTGCTATGGTTTTATATGTTGTCATCTTACAGGTGTAATTTATCGTTCGCCCATTGTTGGGGATTGTTTACTATATATTCCGAAATACGTTGGTATTCATCGAAGTTGCGGATAATGTGTTCCCAATAATTGCGTTGCCATAACTTACCGTTGAACGGTTGCCAACCCAATGTTTTTACCCCACGAATGTATTCTACCGTAACAATTGATTGAAACGCGCCAACCATATCCCCAACCGATTTACCTGTTGCGGCAATGCCTGTTTCGGCAATTTCTGTCGGGGTAATTTCTGTCGGGGCGTGGTCTTGTACCCGCCCCTTTTCATTATTTGCGGCAACCGTTGTATTGGGGGCGACCGTTGTATTGGGGGCGACCGTTGTATTGGGGGCGACCGTTGTATTAGGGGCGACCGTTGTATTAGGGGCGACCACAAGGGTCGCCCCTACGATTTCCAAAATGGCGTGAAAATGGTTGGGCATCAATACAAATTCGTGTAATTGAATGTTGGGAAAACGATTGGGTAATTTTAACCATTCATTTTCTACCATTATTCCCGCATCGTTCAATACCATTGTTGCGGCAATTCCTGTTGCGGCAAACCCTGTAGGGGCGTGGTCTTGTGCCCGCCCCTTTTCATTAGGGGAACCGACCACATGGGATGCCCCGACAATTTCGCCAAACAAACATGCACGGTTTTGCGTGCATATGGTAATAAAATACAACCCAGCCTGCGAATAATCATACCCTTTTAACCGGATAGATTTGCGATGGTGTATGTTGGGGTTATATGCCATATCTATTTATTTTTCCGTTATCGGGGCGAACCTGTCGGGGCAACCCGTCGGGGCAACCCTGTCGGGGCAACCCGTTGGGGCAACCCGTTGGGGCAACCCGTTGGGGCAACCCGTTGGGGCAACCCTCGTGGTTGCCCTCTTAGTTGCCCTATCAATTTTGCATCTTCGTAAACGTTAGCAACCTATCCCTATAGTACTCATACTGCTTCTTCCGTAGCGCTATCTCCTTTGGCAAACCTTCACTGATGGAGGTAGTGAGGGTGTCGAATTTATCGAGAATAGAAACGATGCGAGCTTGTTCTTCGAGGGGCGGATATGGAATTGAAAAATTATTTAATTGTTCTAGGTTCAAATTTGGTTGTGCAGAACCTTTTGAATTTAATTCTATATACTTAATCATGTAATGTGATTTCAGTAAATAAAATATATACTTTACGCTTACATTCTCATTCAATCTAATTATTGCTAAAGCCTGATTTGTATTTGCAGGTAAAATTTCTTTTGGTACAATAGCACATTTACCTATGGTTGCTCCTGCAATTGTTATCAAGATATCATTATGTTTTAAAATTGATCTTTTCAATTCTTTACTATGCGTATTTTCATCAATGAATGATATTTTCTTTAAATTAATATACGAACCATCAAACGCTTCTGTTTTAATAAAAACTATTCCGTTTTCAGTATATTTCTTTGGTGTTGTACCTTTTGTTATCAATGAACATACCTCCCCCAACGTCTTCCACTCCACTTCCCCCTTTTCAAAGCTCAACAGCTGCTCCCGATAGTAGCTATACTGCTTTTTACGAGCTATAAGCTCTGCTGTAAGCTCTGCTGTAAGCTCTGCTGTAAGCTCTGTAAAGGTGTCGAGAATACGAACAATTTCAGTTTGGATTTCCAGTGATTTCTTTGGGTTTTCTGGGCAGGGGATGGGGATTTGGAAAGTTGCCAACTTATCACCATGTACACGAACTACTTTTGTACCTGTTTGACTGCGTTTTTTGAAATCAAAGAAATCGGGAGTTTTCAAATAATATGCTAAATACTTAGGGTTTTGATTGTGCTTAAAAATATAAGTCTCACCGCTTACACATACTTCTTCTTCACCCAGCCAGACTAAAGTTTTGCAAACATCTTCGATATTTTCGCTGGTCGTGGCAATAATTAAATCACCTTTTTGGGCTTTCCGAAGTTTGGTTGCTAATGTTGAAGAAACAAAGGACTTTGTTTGATCTGCATAATCACCATAGAAAGTATAGATCTGTCCGTAATGAATACACCCAACACCATTCTCTGTAAAATCACTTTTCTGCAAACCATTACCACGCACAAACTGACCTAATGAACCCAAAGTCTTCCACTCCACCTCAACGCCCTCCAACAACTTATCTAAATAGTTCATGCCTCAATCTCCTTTACAATAGCATCAATATCGGTACGAAGCACATTTATCTTCTCCACGGTTACTATAATCTCAGCATTAAGCTGAGCAATATCAATAACTTCACGTGTATCCTTTGCCTCTACATAGGAGCTTACCGAGAGGTTGTAGTCGTTTTCTGCAATTTTGGTATTGTCTATAGTTTTTGCAACATGTGCCACATCCGCTTTGCTATCGAACATTTCCATAATCCTTTCAATGTGCGCATCGGTAAGCACGTTGTTGTTGGTTACTTTTTGGTAGTAATCTTCGCCACTTACATCAATAAATTGCGTTGTACTATCGGTTTTATGCTTCGATAGCACCAGTATATTTACGGCTATGGTAGTACCAAAGAATAGATTTGGCGCCAAAGAGATTACGGTCTCCACAAAGTTATTATCTACCAAGTACTTTCTAATCTTCTGTTCGGCACCACCGCGGTAAAAGATACCGGGGAAACAGACAATAGCTGCCCTACCTTTGCTCGAAAGGTAGCTAAGGGCATGCAGCACAAAGGCAAAGTCGGCTTTCGATTTAGGGGCTAGTACTCCGGCAGGGGCAAAACGGTCGTCGTTAATCAGGGTTGGGTCATCGCTTCCTATCCAATTTAATGAGTAAGGTGGGTTAGATACTATGGCATCAAAAGGTTTGTCATCGCCTAGCTGAGGAGCTAGAAGGGTATCGCCCAATACGATATGAAACTTGTCGTAGTTAACGTTGTGTAAGAACATGTTCATACGGGCAAGGTTGTAGGTGGTGTGGTTTACCTCCTGCCCAAAGAATCCCTCCTCGATGATATGGTTGTCGAAATGTTTTTTTGCCTGTAAAAGCAGGGAGCCAGAACCTGCTGCAGGATCGTATATTTTATTTACCGAGGTCTGCTTATGCATAGCCAGCTGCGCAATGAGCTTAGATACGCTTTGTGGGGTAAAAAACTCCCCTCCACTCTTTCCTGCATTGGCTGCGTAGTTGGAGATAAGAAACTCGTAGGCATCGCCAAAAAGGTCAATGTGGTTATCTTCAAAATCTCCAAAATTTAGCTCCTCCACCCCTTTAATAACGGCTGCTAAACGGCTGTTTTTATTTTCAACGGTATTACCTAGTCGGGTGCTGGTGGTGTCGAAATCAGCAAACAACCCTTTAATATCATCTTCGGATGGGTAACCGTTTGCCGAATTTTCGATGGCGGCAAATAAGGTTGCCAAGTCGGTATTAAGATCGGAGTTGGTATTGGCTGTTTTGGCAACATTCACAAACAGCTGGCTAGGATAGATAAAGTACCCTTTTGTCTTAATAGCATCATCCTTTATTTCCGATGTTATTACCTTATCCGATAAGCTGGCATAGTCAACGTTATCTTCTCCACCTTCAATATAAACTGTAAAATTCTCACTTATAAAACGATAGAATAGTGTACCTAACACAAAGTGTTTGAAATCCCACCCATCAACAGAGCCACGTACTTCGTTGGCAATTTTCCATATTTTCGCCTGTAATTCAGCTCTTTGTATTGTGCTTGTCATTCTACTTATTTATGTCGTTATATCCCAAGTAC
>CAXYUU010000049.1:0-13004 GCA_964292015.1 uncultured Acetobacteroides sp. | reverse complement strand
CGACTGAACTCTATTTTATGCTCGACTGCCGACACTTTATGGTCGACTGAACTCCATTTTATGCTCGACTGCCGACAGTTTATGGTCGACTGAACTCTGTTTTATGCTCGACTGCCGACCTTTTATGGTCGACTGAACTCATGTTTATGGTCGACTGAACTCTGTTTTATGGTCAACTGAACTCGTGATTATGGTCGACTGAACTCTATTTTATGGTGCAGTAAACCATGTATACATCACAAGAAGCGACAGCTCATGTTTTAATAATTATTAAATATGACGTTAGAAAAAAATAATCTAAATCTCCCACATTCCTTGCTGTATAAGGAAAGTTTACTATTTAACTGTTGCCACAAATCGCACAACGCTAAATATACCTCCAGATGGGTGCTTGACAAACAGCCCTAATACGATTAACTTGAGACATAAATATCGAAACAGCGTCTTTGCCTGCTTCGATTGAGAAAAGCCCATACCTGATGTGGCATAAGTAAATCGCTAGACATCAAAATATGGGATAATTATCATCTTGTAATTTTATATTTTATGAAAAAAAAGTTTCTAACCGTTTCGGCGTATGCTGCACAAATTAGCGTGGAGCTAAAAAAAGATGCAACTCTTAAGGAAAATCCAGGTATTACAAAAGTTATTGGTGATATCGACCAAATTTTAAGCAGTGCGTCCGCTCAATCCTTTGTCGATTCTGACGAAAAATCGACAAATGACACCTATTTTTCTGAATGTAGAAAGGAGCTAAATGCTGCAGCTTTTCAAGCGGCATCACATCTAAAATCATGCGGAGTACGGCTGAAAGATATTAAGATCGAAGCGGAGGGAAGTGCTTCAGAAGCTTTCATTAAAAGGCTTTCTACTCCTAAGATACTAAAGGTTGCCGATCATCTTCACGAGGTAGTTGGTACAAATGCTGTGGCACTTGCCGAACAAAAGTACACCACCGATCATGCGGCCAACCTTCAACGCTGTATTACCAACGTAAGGGAGTATAAATCTGAAAAGCAGACGGTAAAGAAATCGGTCAGCACTTTTACTCGGCAGTCCCAGATCCTACTCAAAAAGCTCAACGAGCAGCTTAAGCAGCTCGACATCCACATGGCTACGATACAAAAAACAAATGTGGAATCGTTTACCACCTATCAAAAGATTCGCACTCAGATAAGCCATACCAGCAACGGTAAGCGATCGCTGACAGCGCTAGTTACCAATAAGGCAACTAAAATGCCGTTGGTTTCGGTTAAGGTAAAGCTTATACCCGATGTTGATGCCGATACCCTAGCAAAGATACAAGCTGGTGCTACCCTTAAATCGCTCAAGATAAAAGCTCTGCATACGAAAAGAACAACATCTAAGGGCAGATTTAACATTCTGAAGATAAGCGAGGGCACATATTTGTCCATCCTTACCATGCATGGTTTCCATCCAGCATTTGTTCGGGTCTACATCAACCCCAACAATACGTTTAAGCTTAACGTGGAGCTTATCCCTATCGAATAGCATCTCGGTACATCTATAAAGCATTAGCGAATAGAGGAGTTGTCGTCGGTTGGCGGCTTCTCCTTTTATACTTTGGAAACAGTTAGGATGACATGTGGGAAGTTAGCATACGGTAGTACCAACAAGCTCAATTATGGCTAACGGTACTCGCAACCCCACAAGGAAGCAACCGCAAGTTGAGGCTGAGCAATCTGCTACCAAAACCGAAATATCATCCAAATCGACAATCCAGCGCGTCACTTCGCTAGGTGATCTAGTACAAAACCCGTTGTATTTTTTAGTCTTGTCGAGTTTCGCTCCTCATATCGAATGCGGTATCACACTGTTAATATATATAGATAGCGATAACATCAAGCTATTCGACCTATACAATCGAGTAATCGTCCAGTTCGGTAACCACCATTACGGCTTAATCAACTCACCGGCATAACCGACTAAGAAAAAGGTAATGTAAGCGCAAATAATAGTAAAACCAATCAAACTGCCCGCGTTAGCATGAAAAAGACAAATATACAGATAAACACAAAGGTGTCGAATGCCATTAAACAGCAGAGGTATCTGCTAATGAAACGCAAGAAATATGGTAGGCAAACAAAGAACTTTCTTAACAGCATCAACCTCGGCTCGATAAACGAGCTACTAGACTCGCAGAGCACCTATATGCTTTTCTGTTTTCGTCCACTACCAATAAAATTACATAACGCTACCGGAATAAATCCCGATCCTGCACGAGATAGCCACCTCAACTCCCTGTTCGACTTAACGCTTAAAGAGTACGACATCCCTTTTGATAAGCACTCATCCATATCCCTTAACAACATACTAGAGCGTCTTCAAGCCATATACCTGCTATTTAAGTATAAGTTCGCATGTAACGTGATTGATATCAACCAGAGCCCGGAGTTGAATATACTCCTTAAAAGAACCCCTATCGTTTACAATATGCTACACCAGTATATTCGTAAAATTTGCTACCTGTACAGCATCTACCTAATGGAAGGCCAGCTCGAATATATTCGGTTTAACCCCATACATATTAATACAAACAATCCGGACAATACCTATATTCCTTTTCACCTACGGTTCCGACCAAAGCCAACGATTAGCTATACTACTATTCCCATACCCACAAAAAAAATCACCATAAACAACAAGGCGCGCACCTGCTTCCGGATAGGATTTCCCAATAAAAAATTCGAGCTGGTATGGGCAAGTATACCTGCCAAAACGTTAGGCATACGTGGAAATCATCAATATCCGGTTTACTGCCAAAATCACGTTATGTTACGTATTAAGGAGCGGTTATCGCCTCTGGGCTACTACGATTGTATTTCGGCAGTATGCTCTTCTATTGCCGATAATCACCCCATCATACGCATGGCCTCCGGTAAATTTTTCATTCCAGTTTACCTCCATCACGAGTATAAGCTTGGCTACCTAACTGCATCATGTTTCAACGGCATGATCGTACTACAAACCTTCCTCTTTATCACCTGCAGCAGTACCCCCGAAGGAGCAAAGCTCGATCAGCTATCGGGACTAAGCAAACTCGATAAAAACTACTTAGCCATCGACAAACTCAGTAGCTGCCTTGCAATTAAAATAGAGGACGATAGCGAGGTGATGGAACTCTTTAGGACTGCCGATCTTGTTCACCTAACATCAAAAGAGTTGCGCAAGCTAGCAAGCATCCCCACACCCAAATCGAAACACAACAAACCTACCCTTTTACACGAGTACATTAACCAGTACAAAAAGCATATAAAGGAGAGTGAAGTATGGGATGATGACATGCAGAATAGCACAGATAATCAGCAGCAGGAATCCGTATCGATACAACCATAACCAACTATATAGGTACACCATACCAGCCAATAGTACAACTATACATCCTAACAGAAGGCTTACCGTAAAACTGTAACGTACAAATTCGAAAAAACCTGAATGCCATGGGAAAGCAAACCGGAAAAAGTAGCAAGAAACAACAATCGAACCAAAAAATAGTACAACAACGAAAGCAGCACCGAATCGAATTCGAAAAAAAGATGAAGGAGCTGCTATGTGACCTTGATCTCGATTCGGTTGCCCGTAACCTCAGTACGGAAATAGTCGATAAAATATACGCCAGTCGTCCCGTAGGTGTCGAGACTGTTTACACCGGAGAATCGAACATAAACCCCTCGCGCGATATCTACCTGCAAAAGGTATTTACACACCTGCTCAACTCCAAACTAGTGGTGCTACCCAACGGCAAATACATCAGCAGCGACGATTTCCTGCACTACCTATTCCCGCTCTCCTTCCTGTTTGAGTACATATTCAAAAACATCACGATTCCTCCCCTACTCCAGCCCGAACTTGAAGAGTTAGAGCAAACACTCGAACCCCTTAGCGATATTTTTTTCGAACACATAGATAAGCTCACCAGCTCGGTATCGATATGGCTACTCGAAAGTAGTAATGAGTATTTAGAGTTTGATATGCTCAACTTTAGGGGAAAAGAGATGAGAAACCGCCCCATATACCAGGCACTCCGAATTATGCCGATACTAAAGTACAACGCGGTTACCATCCCCACCATAAAAGTTTCGATTCACGGCAAGCCTCGCATCAGCACCCGTTTGGGAATAAGTCGCGATACTCGCCAGCTCGAATGGCTAAGCATCCCGGCAAAAGATCTTAATCTGGAAGGAGACCAGTGCTTCCCGGTATACATTCAAAACCACGCCTTACGGCGAATTGAGAAACGGTTGAGTCCGCTAACCTTCTACGAATGCTACACATCAACCTGCTACTCTATCCCCACTAACCATCCAATTATTCGCATTTCCAGTAGCAACTACCTCATCCCGGTGCTCTACCAAAACACCTATAAGTTGGGATACTACGTAGCCACTATATGTGACGATATTGTGCTACTTCGTACCTTCCTTTTTATCACCAGTAGCATAACCCCCGAGGGAAGAAAGTTTGACCAGCTCACAGGACTGAGCAAGCTCGATAAGAATTACCTAGCCATCGATAAGCTTAGCAGCATCATCAACATTAAAATAGAAGACGATGCCGAGCTGATGGAGATCTTTCGTCTTTCCGATATGGAACACCTAACATCGGAGGATCTTCGTAAAAATGTAAACATCTACACACCCGAATCGAAGCTTAACGATCCCAGCCTACTCCACGACTACATCAACCAGTACAAGCAGCACGTACAGGAAAGTACCATCTGGCAACCCGAAATGGAGTATACCGACAATGAAATTGAAATGGAGCTAACCGACAGCGTCATCTGCTAGGGCTGTTTCGGCTAATGGCAAAACAGTATGGGGCACAACCCTTTTTAAAGCTAGCAATTACGGTGGCAAAACAAAAAAACAACCGTATAAAAAGCAGGGTGTAGGACAGCAGCAGCAGCTAATAAATCAGCATCGTAAGGATTACGACAAGCACCTGTTGCAGGTGCTGCGTAAGCTCGATGTAGAATGAGTTTATGCCATAATCGGCAGAATAAGACATGATATGCTCTACGACTGTCGCCCGCTGAAGTTACATCTACAGCAAAAGGGAGGATCTCCTAATAAAACGCTCAACGAGTATATCAACTCGACATTTACCAATTTGATAAACAGACACGAAATATGGTACGATAAAGATAAATTACCGCACTTCCCCGACAAGCTACACGACTTCCTTAACCTTTAGAAGTAGTACAAGTAGGAAAACTCCTGATGGCAAACCGAGATAGAACCAGCAGCCTGTAATGCAGAACAAGCACTAAAGACGAAGCTCGACAACAACGTCAATCTTCAAAGCCATCAAAGCAATACTAACATCGGCTCAATGAAAGAGCAAACCTTTTCTAAATAGTAGATCAACTCCCCCCCAGTCATCGCTGTCGGACAAAACATAGCGCTGCACCCTATATAAAATCGGGGAAATGTACTCCGTTTCATTCAGCACCCCCAATTTTAAATGAATAGCAGCTTCCGCTTATATTTTAGCTCGTGATGCTGGTTTAATTCATTTCTAATACCGAATTTCATCTGGTAAAATATTTTTCCATGAGCTACTCCATCAAGCAGCTAGAGCTAACACCCGATTACGAGGGTAAAGTTGTAGCAACCATCATATCGAAAGGATCCGTAAAACCGTCGACCACCGCCGTACTTTACGTTCACGGCTTTATCGACTACTTTTTTCAGGATCATCTGGCGCAAAAGTTTTCCGAATCGGGGTACAACTTCTACGCGTTGGAACTCCGAAAGTATGGGCGCTCGCTCCTTCCCCATCAGCACCCCAACTACTGTAAAAATGTGCAGGAGTACTTCGAAGATATCGATAGAACCATAGAACAGCTGCTGGCCGATGGAAATACGAAGCTGCTGCTGTTAGGCCATTCGACCGGCGGACTAATAACCTCGCTATATGCGGCAAAAGGCAGGTATGCCGCTAAAGTTGATGCGCTGCTGCTCAACAGCCCCTTCCTCGAGTTCAACGTAAGCCCACTTATTCGACTAACCACGCTGGTGGTATCCACCATTTGCAGGCCGTTTCCATATGCCAATATAACCGGCGTTCTATCATCGCTATATCCCCAAAGTGTTCATCGCAATTTTAAGGGCGAGTGGGACTTCAACCTCGCGTGGAAGCCCATCGAGGGTTTTCCATCGTACTACCGTTGGATACTGGCCATCCGCGACGGACATATTGAGGTAAAAAAGGGGCTAAACATCAAATGCCCCATTCTGATTATGCACTCCAGCCGTTCGTTTGTTCCCAAGCGATGGTCTGACGATATCAAAGCTGCCGACATTGTGCTCAACATCGAGCATATGAAAAGGTACGGCAAGCGGCTTGGCGACAACATTGCATTTTACGAAGTGCCCGATGGAATGCACGACCTGACGCTCTCGCGAAAGGATGTCCGCGATGGGGTGCTACACCAGATGGTGAAGTGGGCAGATGAGGTAATGGGGTAGCTAGGCAATTTAAGTTGTAAATATCCTCAACACATCCGCCCAATGCAAAGCCTACACCTCCTGCAGCATGCGGAAGGGGCATCATACCATCTACCTATCAACAGGTATTCACAGATAAAAGAAGGATAACCTCGGGTAGAATAAAAAAGAAGGCTGGGCAAAATGCCCAGCCTTCTTTAGATTTACTCAAATCGATATCTTACCAGTAATATAGGACGATAGGGGAATTGGGAATCATGTAGTAGCCGCCTAAACGTTCGAATATAGCACATCGCAACAGCAGCTCCATTTGATTAAGTGCTGCTACGCACCATCATTTTACCATTTCGCCGTTCACAAATTGCATCACGCCATACTCACGCCTACCATTTTCCTCTAAAGTCCCTTCATCGACAGCTGAATACGCTTGCGAGCCGTATCTATCTCTATCACCTTTACCTGTACGTGCTGGTGCAGCTTCACCACGTCGAGCGGATTGGAAACATACTGATCGGCCAGTTGCGAAATATGCACCAGCCCATCCTGCTTAACGCCCACATCTACAAATGCCCCAAAGTTGGTGATATTGGTTACGATGCCCGGAAGCACCATCCCCTCACGAAGATCGTCTATCTTAAAGATGTCGGGAGCAAACTCAAATACCTTGGCGGCAGCACGAGGGTCGCGTCCCGGTTTTGCGAGCTCCTGCATAATATCGTTTAGCGTAGGAAGTCCAACCTTATCGTCGACATACTTGCTTAGCTGTACCGATTTGCGAAGTGCCTCGTTGTCGAGCAAATCCTTAACCTTACAGCCCAAATCCTTGGCAATCTTCTCCACCACGTAGTATGCCTCGGGGTGAACCGCCGAGTTATCGAGCGGATTCTTGGGATTATCGATTCGAAGGAATCCTGCGCACTGCTCGAATGCCTTTGGCCCCAGCTTAGGCACCTTCTTCAGCTCGGCACGACTGGAGAACGGCCCGTTTTCGGTACGGTAGTTTACCACTCCCTGAGCCAGCTTAGGGCCTAATCCCGAAACGTAAGTAAGCAAATGCTTACTGGCGGTATTTACGTTTACACCAACGCTATTCACACAGCTTTCAACCACCATGTCGAGCCCGCTCTTCAGCTTGGCCTGATCGACATCGTGCTGGTACTGCCCAACACCAATCGATTTAGGATCGATCTTCACCAGCTCGGCTAGCGGATCCATCAACCTGCGGCCAATAGACACGGCTCCACGAACGGTAACGTCGTATTCTGGAAACTCTTCGCGGGCAACAGGCGATGCCGAGTAGATGGATGCCCCATCCTCGCTTACCACAAACACCTGAACATCGCGCGAAAAGCGTATGCGCTTAACAAAAGCCTCTGTTTCGCGGCTGGCAGTACCGTTGCCAATGGCAATGGCCTCTATCTTGTACATTTCCACCAGCGTTTCCACCTTTTTCATGGCGGCAACGGTTTCGTTTTGCGGCTGGTGTGGGTAGATGGCCTCGTTGTGAACCAGGTTACCCTGCTTGTCGAGGCACACCAGCTTACATCCCGTTCTAAAACCCGGGTCGAGCGCCAAAACACTCTTTTGTCCGAGTGGCGACGACAGCAGCAGCTGACGAAGGTTCTCGGCAAATACGCGAATAGCCTCGGTGTCGGCCTTCTCCTTCGAGATGCCCATAAATTCTGTTTCGATGGATGGACCCAAAAGTCGCTTGTAGCTATCGGATACCGCATCGCGAACAATATCGGCTGCGGGTGTGCGGTTTACCACAAAGAGCTTTTCGAGATCGGCAATGGCAATATCGCTATCGGGGCCAATGCTAATCTTAAGAATGCCCTCCTCCTGCCCACGGCGCATCGCCATCAGACGGTGCGAAGCGCAACGCTTAAGCGGTTCAGAAAAGGCGAAGTAGTCGGAATACTTAGCGCCCTCCTCCTCTTTGCCCTTGGCAACTTTAGATGCAATGATGGCATCGCGATTAAAGACGCGACGCATGGAATTACGCGCACGGGTGTCCTCGTTTACCCATTCGGCAATAATATCTTTTGCCCCCTCGATGGCCTCTTCGGGGTTATCTACCTTATCGTTCAAATACTTTGACGCCAAAGCCTCTACATCGCCCGAAAGCTGCTTGATTAGAATGGATGCCAGCGGCTCTAACCCCTTCTCCTTTGCAATGGTTGCACGGGTTCTTCGCTTCTGCTTGTAGGGTAAGTACAGGTCTTCGAGCTCCGATAGCACGTACGAGCTAACTATTTTTCCCTTAAGCTCGTCGGTTAGCTTGCCCTGCTCCTCTATCGATTTAAGAATAGTTTCGCGACGCTTCTCCACCTCATCGAGCTTAGCCTTTTGCTCCGAGATGCTTCCTATAGCCACCTCGTCGAGGGTGCCGGTGCGCTCTTTGCGATATCGACTAATAAAGGGAATCGTTGCTCCTTCGGCAAAAAGCATCAGCGTGTTCTCTACCTGCCACTTCTGCAATCCCAAAGCAGCAGTGATTAAGCTGACATGCTTTACGTTAATATCTGACATTCGTTTCGTGTATTTGAATCCAATTTTACCAAGATTTATCGAGAATGACAAGAGAAGGAGTTATACAAAACACAAGAAACAGGATACTAAATTAGACAATTGTGACCCGTCGACTTAAAATTACCGAACACTGCCTCCAATTTACCTTCAGCGTAGCTACAGAATAGCTCCTGCGTTACTGCTTTTTCTGACACAAAGGCACGGAGAAACAACGTTCGCTTAATTAAGTTCTTCGTTTTATTGTTTAAACCTCAAAGACTATAAAGTAACTAAACACAGTGAGACAACCTTCGGATATTGGCTTTTGTCTAAGTCACGTTACCGTCAAGAATTCTTCGTCGACTCCAAAATTTCGTACAACTTCAGATTAGCTTACAGATTACCTAGGTTTACTACTTTAAAATAATGCTCGACAAAGCCAACCCAACCACAACTGCCGTAACGGTAGCCACCAGTCCCGGTACCATAAAGCTATGATTTAGCACCCAGCGTCCAATACGCGTGGTACCTGTACGGTCGAAATTTATTGCAGCTACAATTGTTGGATAGTTGGGAATAAAGAAGTATCCATTTACGGCGGGAAACATTCCAATAATGGCCGCTGCAGGAATGCCTAATCCCAATCCAAATGGGATAAGCGCTCTTACTGTTGCCGCTTGGCTATAAAGAAGAATTGAAAGAATGAATAGGGCAATGGCAAACAGCCAAGGATAGGCGACAACCATGCTCTTTAATCCCACTTCGAGAAAAGCCATATTCCCCTTGAAAAATGTATCACCCATCCAAGCAATACCAAATATGGCGATCACGGCCTGAATACCCGCTAAAAACACGGATCCCCTAACAGTCTTCTCCACATCAGCCTTACAGAAGAGCAGCATTAGCCCTGCAATCGAAAGCATTACAATCTCTATAACTTCGGGCATTCCTAGCTTGGTGGTAATCCCCCCTACCACCCACGACGGACGTAAAAATTCGAACGATCCAAAAAGAACAATAATGGTAGCCCCAACTAGAAATAGGTAAACCGACAGCTTCGCAGTAAAGGGTACCGCTACCTTCTCCTTCTTATCCTTATCTAAAAAAGAAAATGAGCCTTGACGTAATTTATTCAGAAAATCCTCGTCATCCTCCAGCTCCTTGCCCATTTTAGAGGCAACAAAAGCGCCTAAAAACACTCCGACAAGCGTTGCAGGTATCGAAACCAGAAGAATATCGAGTAGCGTATAACCAAAAGGGGAGAGTAATCCTAAAAGGGCAACCGTAGCAGCCGATATTGGACTCGCCGTAATGGCCTGCTGCGAAGCTATCACCGCAATAGAAAGAGGCCGTTCGGGTCGAACGCGGGTATCTGCAGCAACTTCGGCAATCACCGGTAAAAGCGAGTACGAGACATGCCCGGTACCAGCTATAAAGGTAAATAGATAGGTTACCAACGGCCCATAAAAGGTTATCTGCTTAGGATTTTTCCGTAGCATCTTCTCGGCAAGATGCACCATATAGTCGAGACCTCCCGCAGCCTGCAATGCACCTGCAGCAGTAACCACAGCAAGTATCATCAGCATTACATCTATAGGCGGTTGCATTGGCTGCAAGCCAAATCCAAATACTAAAATTGCCAAACCAATAATGCCCATAATGCCAAGGCCGATTCCGCCTAAACGAGCACCAATAAAGATTGCAACAAGAACAATCGCTAGCTCAATCCAAAACATAAAGATACTTTTTACGAATAATTACGCCCCAAAGATAAAACAACCCTCTCAATATCCCGCCAATAGAAAAAACATTAGACTCCAACTTGCTTTTTTTCGAATAAACCTGGCAGGTTAATCTCTTTTTACTAATTTTGTCCCCGGAGAGATGCCAGAGTGGTCGAATGGGCCTGACTCGAAATCAGGTGTACAGCTTGCTGTACCGGGGGTTCGAATCCCTTTCTCTCCGCACAACGAAGCGTCAAAGCGCAATAAAATGCTGTAAGTCTAACGATTTACGGCATTTTTTCGTTTTAATCTACACTGCAAGCCCCAAAACACCATGACACGAAGGAAGTTTTATTGCAAACAAAGCCTCTCGTTTGCTAGGTAACCACCAACTTCGTCGAAATAAAATAGCACTAGTCAAATACAAACTACCCATAATGCCGACGAAAATGGACAGATCCCACGCTTAGCCACTTTACCTCCCCTCTCAACAATGATGGAACACAACCTCAAACAAACATCCGTTTGATGCAGCCTTAGCATAACCAAACAGGTTTCTTTTAGGTCTCCCTCCAAGTTCTATAACGATTACTGAAGGCTTACTTCCGTATTTTCACCCAATATTTAATGTAGCCTGCCTGTTCTTATACAAAAAATATTATTCTACAATAGCCACACCCTCTTGCAGAAAAAAATAATGAGCGTACATTTGTCCTCGGAGAGGTGGCAGAGTGGTCGATTGCGACGGTCTTGAAAACCGTTGAGGGTTAAACCTCCGGGGGTTCGAATCCCTCCCTCTCCGCACAACGAAGCGTCAAAGCACAACAAAAGCCTGTAAATCTAATGATTTACAGGCTTTTTTGTTTTAAGCACGCCAATCCCCCCTCTTCTTCTAAAGTATGGAGTATCCTCTTCGGCACCCATCTTTGCTCTCCGACATAAACCGACTTAACAGCCACTGCTCCTCACCAAACCATACATTCAACATCTTTATCGTCAAATAGAATTGCTTCGTTACAGCCGCTCCATAGCATCTACTCAATTTTAGCGTCCTATTTTGTCAATTTGTCATAAAGCGTAGGTTCGGTGTAGATACGGTGTAGGTACGGACTTCTTCGGTCATGCTTCGGTATAGCCGAGCCACACCTACTGACATTTTGACACATCTTTCACAACACAACCTGCAATACAATTGAACCTCCTGTACAAGAATATCAACACGCAGCAGCACAGAATGTAGCATAACCAGCGACACCAAACCCCAGCTGTAATTACGGATTTTTCTTCCAACTTTAGTAGTATCTTCGCCTCCGTATTTGCCCAAAGAACAAGAACGTTTAGGGCATCATCAAACCAAAAATTATGCAGCTTCGATCGATAGCTCAAGCCACTTCTGCACACGGAAAAGCAGACATCATATACCCCATTGCAGCCTACAGCATGTGGGGGATCCTTCCTATTTACTGGAAGGTGATGAAGCAACTTCCAGCTGGCGACATACTGGCCCATCGTATCTTCTGGTCTTTTCTCTTCCTCACAATTATCATCAGCGGCATGAGGCGTTGGAGCGAATTTCGCCAGGCTTTTACCTCCATAAAGAGCGTGCTAGCCGTAACTGCCGCCTCCATACTAATTAGCACCAACTGGCTTATTTACATCTGGGCGGTAAACAACAATCATATCGTGGAAGCGAGCTTGGGGTACTACATTAACCCGCTACTTACCATTCTGCTGGGCGTTATAGTACTGCGTGAGCGGGGAGATATTTGGCAAATGGTGGCAATTGCCTTCGCTTTTATTGGAGTGGGCTTGCTAACCTTCCAATTCGGACATGTGCCTTGGGTAGCACTTACGCTAGCAGTTTCATTTGCATCGTACGGTTTGGTAAAAAAACTATCGAAGCTTACGCCTCTAACGGGACTCGCGGCCGAAACCATGATAGTGGCACCTTTAGCACTTGGCTACCTATACATGCAAATGAGCGGAACAACAACCTCCTACAGCCACCTATCCTACTGGATGGTAGCAATGATTCTGCTCACAGGTGTGGTTACCTCGGTGCCCCTACTCCTCTTTGCTCAAGGTGCAAAAAGGGTGTCGCTTACAACCCTTGGATTTGTACAGTACCTATCGCCAACAATTAGCCTTGCTATCGGGATCTTTATTTATAAGGAACCCTTTACGCTTGCATACCAGGTTAGCTTTGGATTTATTTGGGTGGCACTGACCATATATTCGTTCTCCCGAAAGGAGGTACTGTCGATGCTAAAGCTTAAACGACACTAAAATACAGGTAGAC
>CAXYUU010000048.1:0-13128 GCA_964292015.1 uncultured Acetobacteroides sp. | reverse complement strand
TATCACCACGCGCATCAAAAAGGGCTCGCTTACCGGTTGGCGATACGGCGAAGCTCTGGATGTCGCTTTTTACATTCTTGTAGTAGGGAAGCAGGTTCGGATTGTCGAAGTTAATGTTCACGGTCACCTTTTCGGTTTTACCCGTGCTGGTGTTTAGCTTGTAGAGGTATCCCCCATTCTCGTAAACAATTTGACCGTTGCTACCCGATGGCCACATAACGTCAAACTCCTTGTGAAAGGTAACCTGCTCGTTCTGCTTGGTCTTGGTATTGTAACGGTAGATGTTCAGCTTTAGGTCGCGATCGGATGCGTAGTAAATATCATCGCCAACCCAAGTAGGCCACTGGTCGGTACCCGCAAAATGGGTAATCTGCTCCGAGGTGTTATTCTTGATATCATACGTCCAAAGCTCTGTAGCTCGGCCACCCTTGTAGCGCTTCCAGGTACGGAACTCACGATCCACCGGGGTAAAGCAAACCTGCTGGGCATCGGGCGAGAGCACGGCAAACCCACCGTTGATGATAGGAAGCGGCTTCTCCAAACCTCCATCGAGGCTAACAAGAAAGTAGCGGCCATTTCTATCGCCAAAAGGAGTGCGGTTTGCACGAATCATCACCTGCTTGCTATCGGGAGTCCAGTCGAGCACCACGTTGTCGTATCCACCACGTGGAGGCATAATGCCCACCGAGTTGTAGTAGGTTAGCTGGCGAGCGGTACCACCTTCAGCGGGCATAACCCATATCTGACGGCTACCCGAATACTCGGCCGAAAAGGCAATCCATTTACCATCGGGCGAGATCTTTGGAAAGAGCTCCAGCCCCTCGTGCGAGGTGAGGCGTTTGGCATCTCCCCCTGTTGCATTTACCGACCAAATATCGCCGGAATAAACAAATGCTATTTTGTCTCCATTAATGTCGGGGTAGCGCAGCAAGCGGGCATCGTCAATGGCCATGGCAGCCGTTGTAAACCCTGCAAACGCTGCCACGACCAACAATCTTCGTAGCATAATGATTCGTTTAAGTAAGTTGACAAGAAACGTTAAATGTAATGTTTTTCGGTGGAAAGATCCTCCATCAAGGTAGACGACCAGGGATTTCACGTTTAAGATTTGATTAGAGGGCTAGCTAAATTTTGAATTGATTGATTTTTATGATTCAAAACCACCCCACCCTACAGAACTTCCCGTAATGCGGGAGCAATCGCGCTGATTGTACGTTGTGTTTTACGCTCTAATTCAGCTATTCAAAAGATGTATGATTTTTATCTAGTCACTAAGCTTATTCGGAGCTATTCCCCTCCTTGGCAAGGAGGGGTGCCCGTAGGGCGGGGAGGTTTTCTTTACAAACAAGCCAAATGAATCAATCTTGTTCATACTCTATTTTTAAACGCGAAATCCCTAGGCAGATGACATTACTCGACCTATTTAATTAGCCTACACCAACCTACCCGTAATATAAATCGCTACCTCAACTTTTGAAGAAAAAGCTCTTTATAGAAAAGGCTCACGGGAACCATCATATCCCCAACTTTTACCATATTCCCCTCAATAAAGCTTATTTTATCGAGAGCTATAATGTACGACTTATGAACACGAGCAAACGCAGCATCACCCAGCAGCTCCTGAATATTCTTAATGGTATCGTGTACAATAATATTTTGCTGAACGGTACAAACCTTCACGTAATCTCCTACAGCCTCGACGTAAAGAATCGAGTTCAGATCCACCTTGTACATCTTTTTATTGCTCTTAAGCATCACAAACCCCATCGAGCTCGATGCCGGGGTGCCACTTCCAAAAAGCCTCTCATCGACCTTTGCCATTGCCTTTTGAAAACGAGCAAAAGGAATTGGCTTTAGCAGGTAGTCAACAGCATCAACCTCGAACCCATCGAGAGCATACTGTGGATAGGCAGTGGTAAATACCACCAACGGGGCTTTGGGTAACGTCTTAATAAAATCGACGCCCGAAAGTTCGGGTAGGTTAATATCCAGAAGCAGCAAATCAACAGGCTTACTGCGCACATACTCGCGCGCCTCAACAGCACTGGCAAAGCTGGCAAGCAGCTCAACACTATCGCATTCTGCTACAAACTGCTCAAGAATTTCGCGAGCCAGCGGTTCATCATCAATAATCACACATCTGATTTTTTGCCACATATCTAAGTAGGTATCTTTAGCGTTATTTGATATCGATGTTCTGTATCCTCAACCTCCAGCTCATACGTGTTGGGGTAAAGTAATTCTAGCAGCTGCTTTACGTTATCAAGTCCAACCCCACCTTTATCATAGGTGTTAGTCCCAGAGATCCGCCCCTTGCTATTGGCCACGTTTAAAACCACCCGGCTATCGGAAATATCAATACGAATAGCCACCAGCATATTCTCAGCAGCTCCCTTAGCACCGTGCTTAAAGGCATTCTCCACAAAAGGGAAAAGTAGCATCGGAGCAATCGACTTATCGGCCATATCACCATTTTGATGGTACTCCACCTGCGCATCTGAGTTGAGCCGCATCTTTTGCAGATCGATGTAAGCCTTCAACACCTCCAGCTCACGTTCTAGGGATATTCTATCAGCAGCGGTTTCGTACACCATGTACCGTATAATATCAGACAGCCGCACAAGAGCATCTGCAGCATAATCCGACTTCTTAAGTACCAGCGCGTAAATGCTGTTGAGCGTATTAAACAAAAAATGCGGGTTAAGCTGCGACTTGAGCAGCTTCAGCTCGGCCTCGCTCTTCTGCTGCTGTAGCACCACCACCAGCTGACGCTCCTTGGCCGTATAAAACCACGACTTGGTGAAGTAGAGCAGCGAGGTTACCCCCATAGTAAGTGGGCACCACCCCAGCAAGGCGAAGTACCCGAGTAGAGGAACGAAGTAGTAGCCCACAACCAGCCTGTCTACGACGCCATCGAATAGAATATACCCCACTCCTGAGGAGAGCAGCATCACCACTGCTGAACCAACAGCGTAGCCGGTAAAACGTCGTTGCTCGAAGTATTTTGGCAACAGTAACAGCAGATTTACATAGGCTGCCAAAAGTAAGGGTAGCAGCAGAAAGCTGGTATAAACAATATCAGCGCGCTGTACAGTAACATCGTCGGACACCAGCTTAAGCAGCACAACAAACGTCACTGTCCAAAAAAGCAGGTGCTGTACTATCCTATTCTTTACCATAACCCCTTTGGTTTAAGTTACGGTTACCCCAAACTATCCGTTGTAACAAATAGGTTGAGCTGTCTTGGGGAAATATCTCCCGATCGTATTTCACAATAAACTGCTGGAGCTTTTCGGGTGTAGCGGTAAGTAGAAACTGCTTGGCATACTTCCCCTGCGAAGAGACAACCGGAAATTCCTGCATAGGTATCTTTACCATTTTTTGCTTAAAACTTTCAGACATTGCCTTTTCGGCAAAGAAGTTCATCAGCATTGCATTCTTTAAAACGGTTAGCTTGGCAAGATTGTGTACAGGAACAGCGTATTCCATTCTATTCATTTCCCCTCCAAAGCAGGTCATGTCGACATACCGCATGCCATTCTCGAGCTTAAAAAGATGGAATAGAGTAGGATTATCCTCACTCGATTTCTCGAAAGCCTCCCCCTTGCACTTACCCTTAACCCAGCAGTAGTACTTTCCATTTACATAGAGGAACCGATGTTTGGGAGGATGGGCATTACTATAGTAGAGCCTTTTTACTGGTAACGACTCTAACGTGTAGGCACAAATTCTAGTGGACGAATCCCTTACGTACACAAATCGACTAATGAGAATAACAGAAAACGAGTCACACATCGCTATCCAGCCGCCCTCAACTCGGTAATCCTTTATCAAGGTTTCGTCGGTATAAAATGGATGCAGCGAGTTAACGTTGCTTTGACAGCTAAACAGGGTACTCGAAGCGACTACACCTAGCAGAAATAGTAGTTTTCTCATGACGCATATTTTAGTTATAGCTTAAATATATTCACGCCTTCTCTCTGCGTCAAATAATATCGACAAGATAAACGAAAGTGTCGATAAGATGAAGAATGGGCAAACTATTTTATACCAAGCACCACACCATCCACAAAAAAAGCAGCCTCGGAAAATATCCAAGACTGCCTATATATCTCCTATATCGAAGTTGTTCTACTTTGCGAACAGCACCTTTTGAATGGCCTGCTCCAGCTGCTCCTCACCCATTGCACCCTGCACCACCTGCGGTTCGCCGGTTTTCGGATAAAAGTACATGGTTGGAATACTCTGAATGCCAAAAGCGCTGGCCAAGTCGGGCTCCTGATCAACATCTACCTTATAGATGTTAATCTTACCGGCATACTTCAGGGCTAGCTTATCGAGTATCGGGGCAACACGCTTGCACGGCCCACACCAAACGGCATAAAAGTCGACAATGGAAGGGAGCTTACCGCTATAAACAAACGTTTTGGGACTCTTTTCGTAGTTGTAGATCAAGGTTAAGAACTCGGTCTTGCCGATATGCTTAACACCCGGAGCATCGGCAATCTTACCTGCTGCAACCTTGCCTGTCGAAGGCTTTTTCTCACCGCTACTGTTACAGGCAAATAGCAAACCAACAGCAGCTACTAGTAAAAACTTTTTTGTCATGGAACATCTATTAAATTGGAACGGAATAACATCCTTTAGGAAGATATGTTGCATCGCTTGGTCAAAACCGACCCAACCGCCTCCCTACGTTTCATCTAGGTCACCCCTTTTTGTCGATCTTTTTGGGCGATGGAACCAGCAGCACACCGATAAGCCCAACCCAAAACATCGACAGGTAGGGATTCGAGGTGATGGGGCACGATCCGGAGCTACAGCCCACAAATCGCCAGTAAAGAAATCCGGCTAGCGCCCCTAGCATTGCGCCTAGAATCCAACGAAAGTATTTTTTAAGGTAGCTCA
Organism: uncultured Acetobacteroides sp.; assembly: GCA_964292015.1. Classification (GTDB taxonomy): domain Bacteria; phylum Bacteroidota; class Bacteroidia; order Bacteroidales; family ZOR0009; genus Acetobacteroides. The sequence continues at coordinate 8,220 of CAXYUU010000048.1, read as the reverse complement.
TTATCATTTCGATTTAGAACAGCAAGTTGAGGATACGACGGATATCAGGTATCACGTTGATGAATTGGTCTGTTGTAAACCAGATTCTTCAACTTCGCCATTCTCCCATTCAACCTATCGTTACAAAGATAGTGATACGCGGCTAACCTGTCGGTGATTTATGTCACCGTTACTCTAAAGCGCTGACGATAGATGTGCTCAACCGAAGAAACGACCGTTTCACCTCGACATATCCGGCATCCTCCAGCTTTTTCAGCAAACGGGTGATTACCTCGCGCGAGGTGTTTAGCTCGTCGGCAATTTGCTGATGCGATAGGTTCAGCAGCTCACCACCCATAAGGTAGTGCTGACGAAGGTAGTAAAGTAGCCGCTCATCGAGATGCTTAAACACCACGCTGTCGAACGTATCGAGCAGCTCGGTCATCCGTAGGTTAAAGCTCTGGAGCACATACCGGCTCCACTCGGGAAACTCCTGCATCCACGCCTCGGGATGTGGCGATGGTATAAACATCACCTCGCAGTCGGTGTACGCCACCGCCCGCATGTCGGCCTGGCGCATCCGCAGGCAGCAAAGGGTCGATAGCACGCAAAGCTCGCCTGCCGACAAAAAGTAGAGGAAGTGGGTATTCCCCTGTTCGTCGACCCGAAAAACCTTGGCTATCCCTTCGGTAATGATAACTGCCGAGCTGATGTAGCTCCCCTTTTTTAGTATCGGATCGCCCGCCACGAAGTCCTTGCTCGAGGCGTGCTGCTCAATGACGCCTCGAAGCGATTCCGAGAGCATCATATATTGGTTTGCTGCGTTGTGTTCCATTTCTTCCTTATTCAAGATCTGCAAGGTAGCTAAAATATCGACTTTCCCGAGCCTCCTTATTAGAAATGGTTTAGCTCGCTAAAATGGCTATCTTTGCCTCCAAACAACGCAGAAATGGAACCGCAGAAGAATAACCCGCTACATGGTATCAAGCTAGAGACAATCGTAACCGAGCTACACGAACGCTTCGGCTGGGAGGAACTCGCCATTCGTATCGACGTCAACTGCTTTAAATCGAACCCCAGCGTCAAGTCGACCCTGAAGTTTTTGCGCACCACCCCTTGGGCCCGCCAAAAGGTGGAGGAGCTCTACCTGCACGCTATAAAAAAGTAGGCGCCCTCCTAACCGATAATAATTCGGGTTCCATCGCCCTACAGCCACTCCCTTATACTTAATCTCCCCCGTACTGCCGCATAGAGCGTTCGCCCTTTGTGGTGCATTTGTGCGTGCGTGCGGCAAAACAGGACGTTGAAACTTTCCTCCTTCTCAAGGAGAGGCACCCCAGATATTTCACGTTTATAAAATTTGACCGAAAAGAGACATAAATGAACCTTTAAATAAAACGTTCCTATATCAAACAACGAACAATCGGCGAGCAATTGGACTGTCACCTGACAACCTACTTCCGTAGACACCATGGCGTAGCCATACCAGACTGGCAGGAATTCTGTCTGAGCGAGTGGCGCTTTCACAACGCTCCTCGATCCGCCAACCCCGTCAGGACTACGACAGCAATTGAAATCGAAACAGTTCTCCGCGACCGAGCGAGTTAATTCGTGCCAAGGCTTTTTGCTTCTTTTTGGCCTACAAAAAGAAAGGATAAAAAGTTGAGTGTTACTTTAAAGCTCTACCTACATCTAGTCAAAAATTTGTTGAAGCGAGAATAAATATTTTTATAGACGAAATCCATGAGAGGTGCCAGTAGTGCGGATTGGTTCGAAACAAAAACTATCCGAAGCTACCTACACATCCATCACCCCCAACGCAAAAGGCGCGATTACTCGCGCCTTTACTAAACAGAGCGGCCAACCGGCCACCCGTATATACGTTCTGCCCAGCTACAGGCTTATCTTCTTAAAGGAAATATCCAACGATTTCTCGATAGAGTGCAGCTTATTCATTTCATTTGTGCGTGCTGCAAAACAGGACGTTGAAACTTTCCTCCTTCTCAAGGAGAGGCACCCCAGATATTTCACGTTTATAAAATTTGACCGAAAAGAGACATAAATGAACCTTTAAATAAAACGTTCCTATATCAAACAACGAACAATCGGCGAGCAATTGGACTGTCACCTGACAACCTACTTCCGTAGACACCATGGCGTAGCCATACCAGACTGGCAGGAATTCTGTCTGAGCGAGTGGCGCTTTCACAACGCTCCTCGATCCGCCAACCCCGTCAGGACTACGACAGCAATTGAAATCGAAACAGTTCTCCGCGACCGAGCGAGTTAATTCGTGCCAAGGCTTTTTGCTTCTTTTTGGCCTACAAAAAGAAAGGATAAAAAGTTGAGTGTTACTTTAAAGCTCTACCTACATCTAGTCAAAAATTTGTTGAAGCGAGAATAAATATTTTTATAGACGAAATCCATGAGAGGTGCCAGTAGTGCGGATTGGTTCGAAACAAAAACTATCCGAAGCTACCTACACATCCATCACCCCCAACGCAAAAGGCGCGATTACTCGCGCCTTTACTAAACAGAGCGGCCAACCGGCCACCCGTATATACGTTCTGCCCAGCTACAGGCTTATCTTCTTAAAGGAAATATCCAACGATTTCTCGATAGAGTGCAGCTTATTCATTTCGTTACTTCCCACAAACGCTAGCGAGATACCCTTACGCCCCGCTCTAGCGGTACGTCCGCTGCGGTGGGTGTAGTAGTCAAGCTGCTCGGGGATGTCGTAGTGAACCACGTAGGCCAGGTTCTCCACATCAATACCACGTGCGGCCAAGTCGGTAGCCACCAAAATCTGAACGCGAAGCTTCTTAAAGGCGCGCATGGCCTTATCGCGCTCCTTTTGCATCAGGTCGCCATGCAGCGAGTCGGCAATAATACCCCGCTCAACAAGCATCTTAGCCAAGTTTTGGGTATCGGCCTTAGTACGGCAAAAAATCACCCCACGGTTTTCGCCCTGCGTGTCCAGAAATCGGCGAAGCATGGTAAACTTATCGTTTAGGGTGGTCAGCACGTACTGGTGGGTGATGTCGCGGTTAATAACCTCCACCTTCGAACCCTGGATGCGGAACGCATCCTCGCTCATGTGCGCATCGATAATACTCTGAATACCTTCGGGCATAGTTGCCGAAAATAACCAGGTGGCACGCTTGGCCGGAATATGGTTGAGGATAGACTCCAGCTCATCCTTAAATCCCATGCTCAACATCTCGTCGGCCTCGTCGAGGATGGCGGTGTTTACATGCGATAGGTTTACCGCTCCCCTGTCGAGGAGATCGATAAGACGACCGGGAGTGGCCACAAGTATCTGTGTTGGGCGCTTTAGCGCGCTCATTTGATCAACAATTTTGGCTCCACCGTACACCGCCTCAACAAATACCTTTTTATCAAGATACTTGGTGAACCGAAATAGGCTCTTGGAGATCTGCTGGCATAGCTCGCGAGTTGGAGCAAGGATTAGTCCCTGAATAAACTTGCTATCGGCATCTACCTTTGCCAAAAGAGGAAGGCCAAAGGCCGCTGTTTTACCGGTGCCGGTTTGCGCCTGACCAATAAAGTCGGTGCCTGTTTCTACTAAAAAAGGAATTGCCTTAACCTGAATCTCGGTTGGGGAAACAATTTCCATGTCGGCGAGTGCCTGTACGTAGGGCTCTTGGATGCCCAGTTCCGCGAAATTTCTCAACGTGCGCTATTTAAATGAGCCACAAAGATAATGCTTTATTTGAACTCCAACGTGGGGAGACGATTCAAGACGCAAGTTCTGAAAGAGGGCAAAGCAAATCAACCTTCCACCCCAACCGTCGAGCAGCACCGCAGGTGCAAAATACCCGCACCGGATCACCCCAAAAGTCGGATTGATAGCCGCTAACACAGCGCACACAACGACTCCAAAACCAAACCTCCACCCCCCATGCGGCGAATAAACGGCCTATTCGCCGCAAATTGTGCGGCGAATAAGCCGTCATGCGGAGAATAATCGGTATATTCACCGCAAATTGTGCGGCGAATGAAAGTTTACATCTACCAAAAAGAAGGTTGGCCCAACTTTAAATGGGACAACGACCTGCTTCTCCCCCTGCTAGGCGAGGTTCGCAACTTGCAAGGAAAGCTCGTGGGGAAAATGGAATCACTCGGTTTCGAGCTGCAAAACGAGGCCTCACTCGAAACGCTATCCCTCGACGTGATAAAATCATCAGAAATCGAGGGCGAAATACTAAACACCGAACAGGTGCGCTCTTCCATTGCCCGTAGGTTGGGAATGGATATCTCGGGACTAATCCCTTCGGATAGAAACGTAGACGGCGTGGTAGAAATGATGCTCGATGCCACGCAAAACTTCGACAAGCCGCTAACCAAAGAACGGTTGTTCGGCTGGCAGGCCGCACTTTTTCCATCAGGACGAAGCGGCATGTATAACGTTATCGTTGGCCAATGGAGAGACGACTCCACTGGACCTATGCAGGTGGTATCGGGTGCTCTTGGAAAAGAAAAGGTACACTATCAGGCTCCCGATGCAGCCGCTATCGAGTCCGAAATGGAGGCCTTCCTTAATTGGATCAACCAAAACAATCAGCACGATCCCGTTATCCGGGCAGCCGTTGCCCACCTCTGGTTCGTTACCGTCCACCCATTCGAGGATGGTAATGGGCGTGTTGCCCGAGCCATCACCGACATGCTACTGGCCCAATCCGACGGCATCCCCCAGCGATACTACAGCATGTCGTCGCAAATACGCATCGAAAGAAAAGAGTACTACAGCTGCCTAGAGGCTACTCAAAAAGGCACTGTAGATATCACCCGATGGATGGAGTGGTTCTTACAATGCCTGCACAACGCCCTTATTGCATCCAACATAAGCCTCGAAAAAGTTATTTACAAGCATCAGTTTTGGGGTAAAAATGCGTCGCGACTGCAAAACGAGCGGCAACGACTCCTGCTAAACCGGCTACTCGACGGCTTTCAGGGAAGCTTAAACACCTCGAAGTGGGCTAAGATCGCCAAATGCTCAACCGACACCGCCCTGCGCGACATCCAAGACTTGGTGGCCAAGCAGATTCTTAAAAAAAGCGAAGGTGGTGGCCGAAACACCAGCTACGAGCTGGCCGAGTAGCTGCACTATCCCCCTAAGCAAAGCCTACCTTAACACATTCGTATGAGGCTATAGCCTCAAACGAATGTACGGTTCCCCTCCCTGGCATACCACTAAAACCAGCTACACCAACATGCGGTGTAGTGTATCGTACTAATTTGGTCTTTGATAAAAATCGTTACTATTGTTCGTATATAAACAATCATTTATTTTGTTTACCCGCTGAAAAACAGTCGGATTATTCGCATTAATTGGAACAAGCATTAATCTAGATTTTTCACTAATCTTTACTTTGTCTTTATACGCAATATATCTATTATCAAAGGTTACATCAAAATAAAACAGGTATTTGCTTATCCAAGCAACATACTGTTCCTTTTCCTCATTTGATAAATCACCTTTGACATTAACTATCTTTAAATTACTATTATTTTCTCTAATTGCCTTTTGAAATTCAACGGCATTTAATGGGATATTATTTAGTAGAGGAATTACATTAAATTGCCCATCAATAAATATCCATTTTTTGAATTTCTTCGAATAAGTTTCAGCAACAATATGCCCTGCTCCGATTTTTACCTTTTCGACATCGGCAGTTTTTATTGCCAAAACTCTTGATGGAATACCAATACTATTTAGTGCTGCTGCCGACACAATTCCATATTCGACACATCGAAAATTACTTCCCTTTTTGGCTTCTGCCAAAATTGTCAAAGGGTCCGATTTTGAAGGTGTATTACTTCCACTGTGAGACCACTGTTTACTTGTCCAATCAAGTAGTGTTTTTATCTTTTCAAATTCGTCACCTGTCGTTGCTGTTAATGAATCTAGCTTATAAACCTGACGAAGCTCCCTCAAATAAGCATTATTCAGCGTATCGGGATAGTAAAACTGGTAGTTGGGATTTAAATCGGTTTCTGAAAAAGTAATGTCCTTCAATCTGGTAGAAGGAGTAACATTAATCAGCCGAGAAAACGGTTGACAACCTAATAAAGTTGACAAAATGATAAAGTAAAAAAATAAAAATCGCTTGTTCATATCTATAGTTTTTTTTTGAATTTCGTGTATTTATTATGCTACAAACTCATTTAACTTTAAACAGCACTGTAGTTTACCACCAAGTTTCAGTGTCTATTTTATACCATGTTCGTAGGCAAAAAAGTCTATAAGACATTCGTCTGAGGCTGTACTCTCAAACGAATGTATCATATTTTATAAACGAAATAATAAGCACACAATAAGGTGTGTCGTAATTATTTCCATATTTTTTCATTTAATCTTAAAATATCAATTAATTTTAAGACACAGGATATCTCATCATAAAACCGAAAAAAAGAATCATCTTCATTTATAGGCTTAGAAATTTCTGGTTCAAATATTGTTTTGTTGTAAATTAATATTGACACCTTATTACCAGCAAATGAAATATAAAGTTTTTGTTTTAAATTCAAACTTTTCTTTAATTCAAGTAACCTTTCCATAAAAGAAAAAGAAAAAATAAAACGACATTCAATTTCATCTTCAGAAGTAGTTGAGAACAACTTGTCAAATTCTAGGTTTTCTAAGACAATTTTACGACCTTTTGGGTTACAGTTTACGTTAGAAAACTGATTAGCCTCCATTGTTTTATCAAGAATATAGGTCTCGGATGATAATATTTTATTGAAATCAGCAATTACTAGTAACGATGGACGAAAATTAGTTCCAACTTGAGCACCTCCCTTTTGTCCAAAATTCAATTCGATTAAGCTAACATCAACCCCTAGATGACTCCCCTTTAAATAATCACGAATATTCATTTTAGAAGGAACCAGCCATTTTTCTTTAAATAGTAAAGTTTTTAATATATCGTTAGCAGGAAATTCATTTTCTATATATTCAAATGAACTATTGATATGTTTTACTAGATTATTTATATAGTCTGGTTTATACTTATTGAATTCATTTTCATAACAAAGCCTTTTTTTTGTAAACAAATGCACAATTACAACAAATACAATAAGGACAATAAATGATATAAAATACCAGAAGAATTGTCCTTTAAATACGCCACCGCTATCTGGAGAAAATGAAGGACTTGCTATTATTGCAATCTCAACTATAAATGCAGTATAAGCCAATGCTTTAAACACCAAGTCGTAATTATAAGATGTTAGTCTTATTGATTCTAGTTCTGGGTGATTTAAAATAAAATCTGTTTGAATTTTTCTGATTTCTGATCTCATGCTTTAAATAATTCTTTTACATTTAGTACTTTCTTTTCCGATTCCTCAATTTTAAACATATCCAGCTGCTTATACGACATCATACTTGCAAAAAAACACGATGGAATGGTTTCACACTTATTGTTATAGATAAAAACATTGGCATTATACGTCCTACGAGCTGCAGAAATTTGCTCTTCAACTTCATTTAGTGCTTGCTGCAGCTGGATAAAGCTGCTGTTGGCTTTTAAATCAGGATAATTCTCGACATTAAGCATTATTGATTTAAGTAGCCCTGATGTTTCCTCATCTAGTTTCACAAGATTATGCTTCGAATCATTCCGTAATTCTACTAGTTTAACTTGGGTATCCTGCTCAAAATTCATGTATTCTTTTACTGCTGCAATTAAATTTGGGATTAAATCAAATCGCTTTTTTAGCATAGCATCAATTCCTCCTATAGAGTAATCAACTCTATTTTTACTCTTCACAAGACCATTGTAAATCGATATAATATAGATTCCAAACAACCCTGATGCAATGTATAAAAAAATCATACAATTATTAATTTAAATGTTAATTACTCGTTCAATCCTACCTACCATATTTTAGTACGCATCCATTCGGTTACAAAACTAGCACAAAAAACCTATAATGACAGATCCTCACCAATCTGTATCCACATTAGCAACTATTTAAGTACCTATAATAGCTGTAAAAAACGTTTTTACTTACAGGTTATACTAAAACATTCCATACAATGCTCTATCTTTTAACATACTAATACTTCATCCGAATTCATTTACAAATAGTTAATTTCAAAATTACATTTAACAATTCGCTACTAGTGTATTTCCATATAATACTTGTTTACTTTTGATTGAATCCACCAAATTCCAACTGGAAAATATAGAATCATAATCATTGTTCCTATAA
>CAXYUU010000047.1:0-13343 GCA_964292015.1 uncultured Acetobacteroides sp. | reverse complement strand
CGCTGAGTGGTTGAGGGGGGGAAATGGGAGGACGGAAGGGGAAAAGGGCTAGACGGAAGGGGAAAGTGGCTAGTCGGAAGGGGAAAGTGGCTAGTCGATGGGGGAAAGTGGCTAATCGATGGGGGAAAGTGACTAATCGGTTGGGAGAAGTGGCTAGTCGATGGGGGAAAGTGGCTAGTCGGAAGGGGAAAGTGACTGATCGATGGGGGAAAGTGGTTAATCGATCGGGAGAAACCTCTTTTTGCCTTAAAATGGGCGGAAGCGTATGTCGCCGCGAGAGTTTGTACCAGTAATCCTTCGAATAGTGCGGCATAATGGCTGCGTCAAATTCGATTTGGTTCATGTCCCTGTTCTGATTATTTGGACGAAAGGCCGCGGCTGCTTGATCCGAACATACAGCAGCTTATGGTGAGCTCCATCTCCCCATAAAAAAGGGGCGAACCCTAAAGTCCGCCCCTAAGTATGGGACTAGCATTCCATAACTGCCTACTGTGCGTAAAGCGCCACAATATTAACAATTACTTCCTTAGCTTTTACTATCGATTCTAACGGAATATACTCAAATTTACCATGGAAGTTATGGCCGCCAGCAAAGATGTTGGGGCAAGGTAATCCCATAAACGAAAGGCGAGCACCATCGGTACCACCTCTAATGGGCATAATGTGAGGCTTTACCTCGGCCATCTCCATTGCCTTTACGGCATTCTCGATAATGTGGTAGTGTGGCTCAACCATTTCGCGCATGTTGAAGTACTGATCCTTCAGCTCGATCGTAACGCAGCCTTTGCCGTAGCGCTCGTTCATAAATTCGGCAACACGCTGGATTTCCACCTTCTTTGCCTCAAATTTGGCCCTGTCGTGGTCGCGGATGATGTACTGGAAGGTGGCATTTTCCACCGTACCCTCAAACTTCATCAAATGGTAAAAGCCATCGTAGTGGGTGGTGTACTCTGGACGCTGGTTAGCAGGAAGCATGGCGTTAAACTCCTGTCCAATAAGGATGGCGTTAAGCATTTTATCCTTAGCGTAACCGGGGTGGATGTTGCAACCCTGCACCTTAACCACTGCACCTGCCGCGTTAAAGTTTTCGTACTCCAGCTCGCCAATAGCGCCACCGTCGATGGTGTATCCAAAGTCGGCGTTAAGCTTCTCCACGTTAAAGAAGTCGACACCACAGCCAATTTCCTCGTCGTGCGAGAAGGCTACGCGGATATCGCCATGCTTTACCTCGGGATGGGAAATCAGATGCTCCATTGCCGCCATAATAGCGGTAATACCGGCCTTGTCGTCGGCTCCCAAAAGGGTGGTTCCGTCGGTGGTAATGATGGTTTGACCCACGTAATCCTTAATCTCGGGGAAGTCGGTAACCTTAAGGGTTAGGCCGCTTTCCTTATTTAGGATGATGTCGGTTCCGTTGTAGTTCGGAATGATTTGTGGCTTCACATCCTTACCCGACATATCGGGGCTGGTATCCATGTGCGCCATAAAGGCGATGGTTGGTACTTTTTTGTCGACATTCGATGGGAGCGTAGCGGTTACATATCCGTGCTCATCAACATCAACATTTGAAAGGCCAATGGCCTTAAGCTCCTCTTCGAGCATGCGACCCAATACCCGTTGCTTTTCGGTGCTAGGGTACGATTTCGATTCTGGATCCGATTCGGTATCTACCGCAACGTATCTCAAAAACTTGTCCAGGATATTCTCTGACATTTTCTATAGTGTTGTTGGTCTGTGATTAATTTTCGTGTCACGTATTACGTCTCACAACCGAACCGCTTGCGCCTGAAAAGGTATTCGCGCTATTCGCCTTTCGGGTGTTGAGTGCCGCATATCGTATGCCGAAACAAATTATTCCTCTTCAGGTTTAGCTCTAAGCGAATCCCAAATGAAATAGGCAATAATTGCGGCGTACATTACCACGGCAAGTACCTGTGCTCCGTTGCTTTCGGCCCACTCGGTTAAGGTTAGGTTCGCACCCATAAAGCGAATGATTGCGCTTACAACGCCCATTAGCGCACCACCAGCAATAAAGCCCGATGCAATAAGGGTTCCTCGCTCTTTACGTGCCTTGTTAATGTTTTCGTTCTTCGAACGGGTCGACACAATATGCGCCACAATACCACCAATAAGTAGCGGTGTGTTGAGGTCTAACGGAATAAACATTCCCAGCGCAAAGGCTAGTGCCGGAACGCCAATCATGGTAAGAATTAGCGATAGCATGGCTCCTGCTCCGTAAAGAATCCAAGGTGCGGGCTGACCCGACATCATTGGCTCAATAACCGCCGCCATGGCGTTGGCCTGTGGTGCAACGAGTGCGCCTTCACCGGTAAATCCGTATGTTTTATTTAGAACCATAATTACACCGCCAACAGTTGCTGCCGAAACCAACGTTCCGAGGAACTTAAAGGTCTCCTGCTTGCGTGGAGTTGTTCCAATCCAGTAGCCAATCTTAAGGTCGGTAATAAATCCACCTGCCATCGATAGGGCGGTACACACCACGCCTCCAATAACCAGCGCGGCCACCATTCCTTCGGTGCCTTTTAGGCCAACCGATACCAGAATACCCGACGAAATGATAAGGGTCATCAGCGTCATTCCCGAAACAGGGTTGGTACCCACAATGGCAATGGCGTTAGCCGCAACGGTGGTAAACAGAAAGGCGATAACCATTACGATGGCCAGGCCAACCAGCGCGTAGGTGATGTTGTGAACCACGCCAAACTGGAAGAATATGAAGATGAGGATTGCGCCAATAATAGTACCAATGGCGATGAACTTCATCGATAGGTCGCGTTGGGTGCGGATAATGTTCTTTTCGACATTATGCTTTCCACCCAGCTCCTTTGCCGCTAGTCCAATGGCATTTTTGATAATACCCGACGAGCGGATGATGCCAATGATACCGGCCATGGCAATACCGCCAATACCGATGTTGCGAACGTACGATTTGAAGATTTCTTCGGGCGACATCTGTCCCAGAACCTTAATCACGTTTGCTCCAACAGCAATGGTTTGCCCATCGGCAAAGTACGAGATAACCGGTATGAGTACAAACCAGGCCACAAACGAACCCGCACAAATAATGGCGGCATACCGTAAGCCGATAATGTAGCCCAAACCCAAAAGTGCCGAGCCAACATTTACCTTAAACACCATTTTAGCCTTATCGGCCAGCTCGGCTCCTGCAGGGATGATACGGGTCGTTACCACCTCGCTCCATGCGCCAAAGGTAGCAACAACAAAGTCGTATAATCCGCCAACCAAACCGGCTAGTACCAGTACTTTTGCCTGATTGCCCCCCTTAGCACCCGATACGAGCACCTCGGTTGTTGCTGTGGCCTCGGGGAAAGGATACTTTCCGTGCTGATCCGAAACAAAGAACTTACGAAAGGGGATAAGAAAGAGGATGCCCAGCACTCCGCCAAACAACGACGATAGGAATACCTGAAGGAAGGTAACGGTAAGCCCGGGATACTTTGCCTGTAGAATGTATAGCGCTGGAAGCGTAAAGATGGCTCCGGCAACAATAACGCCAGAGCTGGCTCCGATCGATTGTATGATGACGTTCTCGCCAAGTGAGTTCTTACGTCCGGTAACGGTCGATAGTCCCACCGCAATAATGGCAATAGGGATAGCCGCCTCGAATACTTGTCCGACCTTTAGTCCTAGGTAAGCCGCTGCTGCCGAAAAGATGACAGCCATTACTAGGCCAACCAGTAGCGAGTAGGTGGTAACCTCTGGGTGGCTCTTCTTTGGCGACAAGATAGGCTCGTACACTTCGCCATCTTTGAGCTCGCGGTAGGCGTTTTCGGGTAAACCAACAGGTTTTTCTTCAGGGTTGTTATGCATAGGGTTAAGTTTTCTAAAGTTTTGCCAATATAGGAATTTCCACCTTAGAATAGATGCGGCAGCTTCCGTTTTATTAACATGTTTTTAGCTGAAAAATGGAGCTCTTTTGGGTGGTTTTGGTGCGCAACTGGTACAATAAGGAGGGTAGTTACGCCTAAATCCTCAGCAAGCAGCAGGCTAAGCTTAGATGTCGTCTATGCTTAGCCTGCTGCTTGCTGTAAAATTAGCGTGGCCTATCTTTTATTCAAACGAATGGTACTTTATTCCTTCGGGTTGTTCGTTGTTAGCGTACAATGGGAGCTTCGTATGGTGGAATCCGGTAGGCAATGGTGCTGCTTATTCACTACCGCTTCTTTACCTCGTAAAGGTCTGTTCTTCTATCCTTCAAGTTTTTCACGCTGCCAAAGCTGTGCAGCTCCCTCAGCAGGTCTAGGTCTACGTCCGATATCAGAATCATTTCGGTATTGGGTGTTGCCTCCGATTTTATGCCTGTTGTTGGAAACGAAAAGTCGCAGGGCGTAAATACCATCGATTGAGCATACTGAATATCCATATTGTGAACCTTAGGCAGGTTACCCACGCTGCCGGCAATGGCCACGTAGCACTCGTTTTCGATTGCTCGCGCCTGGGCGCAGTACCGAACCCGCGAGTAGCCGTTTTGCGTGTCGGTTAGGAAGGGGACAAACAGAATAACCATCCCCTCATCCGCCAGCAGGCGGCTTAGCTCGGGAAACTCGACATCGTAGCAAATAAGAATGCCAATCTTGCCGCAGTCGGTATCGAATATCTGCAGCTTCTTGCCACCCTTCATGCCCCATGCCTTTAGCTCGTCGGGTGTTATGTGCAGCTTTTCGTAGCGCTCTACCGATCCGTTGCGCTTACACAGGTAGCCTACATTGTAGAGGGTGCCACCTACCATCTCGGGCATGCTGCCGGTTATGATGTTGATGTTGTACGATATGGATAGCTTCGAAAATTCCTGAATTATGGGCGCCGTATACTCGGCAAGCTTTCTGATGGCATCTGCCTCGCTCAGCTTGTTGTACTTCGCCATCAGCGGAGCGTTGAAAAACTCGGGAAAAAGGGCAAAGTCGCTTTTGTAGGCGCTTAGCGTATCCACAAAGTATTCGGCCTGCTGCATGAGCTCGTCAATGTCGTTGTAGGGGCGCATCTGCCACTGTATTAACCCTAGGCGGACAATCGTTTTTATCTCCTTGGCGCTTTTCGAAGGCTTTTCGTAGTAGATGTTATCCCACTTCATCAGCACGGCATACTCCTTCGTCGCTTCATCGCCTTGGAGGTAGCCCTTAAGCACGCGTACCGGATAAAAATCGTTCGATAGCTGAAAGTTGAGCACCGGATCGAGAATCTTCCTCGACTTCACCCTTTCGATGTACTGCTTGGGACTCAGCTCGGCTTCATACTTATGGTAATTGGGGATCCGGCCTCCAAACTCGATGCCCTTTAAATTCAGCTTTTCGCACAGCTCCTTTCGGTAGTCGTACAGGCGCCTTCCCAACCGAAGCCCTCTGAACTCCGGCTTAATAAATACGTCAATACCGTATAGCGTATCCCCATTGTCGGTGTGCGTTTCAAACGATGAGTTTCCCGTAATCTCGCTGTAGGTATGCTGATCCTCGAACTGCTCGTGGTCTATGATAATCGATAGCGCACAACCCGCTATATGCCCATTTACCTTTATCACTATCTGACCCTCCGGAAATTTGCTCAGCAAGGTTTGTATCTCCTGCTCCTGCCAGTACGAGTTGGGTAGGGTTGTGTACGCAATAATCATTGCCTGCTTTAGCTCCTGGTAATCGTCGATGGTCAGGAAGTCGAGGTCGATGTTCTTAATTTTTCGTTTCATCCGTAAGTGGGTAACAAGTGGAACGGTATTATTCTACGAGATATCGATAGGGTAATGATTAGCTCTCGGGAAAATCGGCAGCCCTTTTCTTGCTGCCTGTTCTTCTACACTACAACAATGTACCTGCTGCTTTTGCTTTAAATACCAAGCCTGTTTTTTGTTTGGCTAAATAGTCCGATGCAAGATAGGTTGAATGCGCATAAAATATCAGCAGCTATTTTATGCAATCTTACAGCTGTTGGTGAGCGTAGCAGCAGCTGCTGGGAATGTTGGCTGTATGCAAGTCGAGTAGGGGCTTTGGAGATTGCTGCAACATCGTTACCCGTTCAAAATCGTTACTGTATTCGATCTGTGTAGCCTTTGGGGGAGCACTACTCTTTTCTTCTTACTGGTATCCACACCTCCTCTTCCGAGCTGCGATCGTTGTTTTTGTACCTGTCTCCCAGCAGCTCAAAATGCTCTCGCTTGTCTAGGGTGTATGCCGAGTTGGGCAGCCACGTGTAGAATATATAATGGAATGTTTCGGCAAACTCGCTTGGCAGTCCAACATACGTGAACACTGCGTACAGGCCACCCGCTAGCGTATGCGGTTTCATACCTTCGGGGATATGGTTAAAGTCTACAACCTCTACCGCTGCCCATTTTTCGAATACCGTCTGCGGGGTAAAGTCCCCAAAATCGAGTGCGCTGTCGAAAAGTTGCATGCAAATCAGATCGGTAGATAGCGCATTGGTAATCTCCCTTCTTCGTGGCATAAAGCCTTGCCATAGTTCCGCTGTTCTGTCGTTCGATAGCGACAGGCTAATCGAGCAGCCCACCAGCTTCTTTTCGGGTAATACTTCTATTCTTGGCTCCATACGCGCTATTTTATTCGGTAGTAAAAGGGTTAGCCTCATTGCCATCGAAATGTTCGTAAATTCTTTCGGCTGTAGCCCCGACAAGGTAAAAAAAATACCGAAGCCCCGTTTGTGTAGAACAAAGGTACTTCGGTAGTATGCTTTATGGCGGTATTCGTTAGCTGCTGCTACAACGTCCCCGACGATTGCAGAGCTTGCGTAAGCTTATGGATTTGTTCTAACGTTATTCACCACCCGTGTATGGGTCGAGTCGGCGCTAATGCTGGTAACATCGCCCTTACAGTTGGTAAAGTAAACCCAATGGCCCTGATCGTAAAATCGGTAAACCTTGCAGCCATCGTGCTCAAACAGGTAGCTTACGTTGTAGGTCTTGTTATTTGCTGGAACCATGTTGGCTACAGGTCTTTGAAAAATACACGACTGGAGCATAGCCGCTCCAGCAATTGCAGTCAAAAGGAAGATCGTTCGTTTCATAGGTATATCTAATTTGTAGGTAACCATTGGTAGCGATAGTTCCGTTGCTTTCGTGTTTACGCTGTCCGATATACTTCCACAAATTAGTAGCCGCTTCGGTGTTTCCTTTATTTCCGCTTCGCTATAATTTTAGACAGCTCATCGGCAATAAGCTCCGACGCAATAGGCGACCAATGGGTGTCGTCGTAAAAATAGATATCTTTTTGAGTTTTTGCTGCTGTCCCTAAAACTTCTTTCGAATTAACGTATAGGTAGTCCTTGGGCATTTTTCCTAAATGCTCAAAGAATTGAGGCTTGGGGTATTGAGCCTTGTCTACAATGAAGTCGTAGTAAAGATCATACTTATCCGGACATGGAAGTACGATAAGCGTAATACCCTTTTTTCTAAGCTTTCCCGATAGGCTATTCAGCTCGGTATTCAGCGCGGCAACGTACGCCATTTCGTTATTGGTGGTTACCTTCTCAACATCAGCAGTAAAAAATAGGAGTTCTGGGTTGCTATTCGAAAAGAGACTCCTTTTTGTCTTTACTTGGTAGGTCTTCGAAAAGTAGGCGTTGTCGTCGAAGTTGTAGCAAATGTTGTATAGCGGAAACCGGAAGGTGGCCTTCGAAAAAAACTGCTCTTCATTGCTCTCCTTTACCTTAAATTTCCTGCGGTTTTTAATCTTTTTTGATAACGTATTGCAGCGTATAAGCTGGGTGCTGTCTGGCCTGTTCGACCTGCTTACAAATTCTCGTTCTACAGATTCAAGTATAATGTACTTAACCTTTACGTTGTCGAGCAGGTCTCCGTTCAGTATCCCGTAAAGCGTTTCGATCGGATTGTCGTGTAGAAATCTATCGAAATGTAAAATCGTCGCCTTACCTTTTTCTCCTAGGTAGTCCTGGTAGCCGGTGTTTCCTTGCTCCGAAAACGAGTCGCCAATTGTTAGCGCGGTATACTCGCTCTTGGCGTTTATATCAATATCCGAGATGTTGGTAAAGTGGCTCTTTCGCTCAAATTCCTTTTTGAAAATTGTCGTACGATCGAAGCTGTTATCCGGTAAGTAGCCCATTCGTAGTAAGTCTCCCTTGGCTGCCGAATAGAAAAACATCGGAAAGAGCGATAGTAGTACGAATGGTAGTATAAACGCCGCTGTTTTAAGTATAAATTTCTTCATTGTCTAAAAATCAAAGTAAATGAACTGTTGCTCTTTGCCTCCAAACCAAAACAGCGATACGATGATACCAAAGTAGAATGCGTAGCGCATAGGCTGTTTCCACGTTAGCCCTAGTCGGGCAATTGCGTACTGTTCTTGACGGCCAACCCATTCTACTACAACGAACGCTACCAGTAGGAATATAATATCGCCCCGTACTTTTAGTGGTGTGGAGTATCCTACGCCACTAAACATTCTGCCGATGTAGCTTAGGGCATGGGTTAAGTTTTCTGCTCTAAAGAAAATCCAGGCAAATACGGTTAAGCCAAAGGTGATGGCTATCGCGCGTAATTCCCGTAGGCTGGGTAGATGTTTCCCTTGGGCAACAATGTCAATATTTTTTCGGTTGGTACTGAATATGATCGATGGCATGATGTATAGGGCATTCAGGAACCCCCAAATAATGAAAGTCCAGTTGGCGCCATGCCAGAAGCCGCTCACTAGGAATATGGCAAACGTATTTCTAACCTTCATCCAGGTTCCACCCTTGCTGCCCCCTAAAGGGATGTAGAGGTAGTCCTTAAACCACGACGAAAGGGAAATGTGCCAACGTCTCCAGAACTCCGCAATATCTCGCGAGAAGTACGGGAACGCAAAATTCCGCAGCAGGTCAATTCCAAAGAGTCTAGCCGTTCCAAGGGCAATGTCCGAGTAGCCCGAAAAGTCGCAGTAAATCTGGATGGTGAAAAATAGGGCTCCCGCAGCAAGTGCCAAGCTCGAGTACTCTCCCGAGTTGTTGAAGATGGCGTTGGCATATTCGGCACACTGGTCGGCGATCACAATCTTTTTAAACAATCCCCATAGAATCTGCCTTAGGCCATCTACCGCTTTGGTATAGTCAAACGTTCGCTTCCGCTTTATCTGGGGCAGCAGGTGGGTGGCGCGCTCAATAGGACCCGCAACCAGTAGGGGGAAAAAGCTAACAAATAGGGAGTAGTCAGTAAAGTTCCGCTCAACTTTTATCTTGTCGTTGTAAATATCAATTACGTACGATAACCCATGAAACGTGTAAAACGAAATCCCAACCGGAAGTATCACCTTTAATGTCCACGGATTTACATGTAGGCCAACGTTCGATATAGCCTCAGCAGAGGATTCGGCAAAAAAGTTGAAGTACTTAAACACGCCTAAAAACCCAAGGTTAATCGAGATGCTTAGCCAAAACCAAAACTTTTTACCGGCCTTGTTTTTCGATTCCGACATCTTAATGCCGGTAAAGTAGTCCAGCAGGGTCGAGAAAACCAGCAGAAATAAAAATCGCCAATCCCAGCAAGCGTAAAAGAAGTAGCTCGCTACCAGTAGCAGTATATTTTGGTATTTTAGGTGTTTGCTTGCGAGAAGCCAGTATAGGATGAATACTATGGGCAGGAAAATCGCAAAGTTCAATGAGTTAAAAAGCATTCGTCAGTTTGTCGGTTATTGTTCAGCCTAAGAATGCCCGGTAATTCCATACCGCCCAACACTCTTGTCGTTATATCTGGGGCCTTCCCGATTTCAAATGTTACCACAGAACAATGCTCACGCACCTGTTGCTGTAGCCAAAATCCATCATGGACAAATCGCTGCAGTTCCCTCGTGGGGCGGCAGCAAACATTGCTGTACGCAGTACTATGTAGAAGGAGTTATGCTCAGCCAGTTTCGGGGCTAAAGGTAGCTTCTATTGTTTTATGTTGTATGTTATTTTACTAAAAAGCAGGGGGCATGGCACTTCCGACGTAGGAATTTCGCGTTTAAAAGTAGAGTATGAACCAGATTGACTCATTTGGCTTGTTTGTAAAGAAACCACCCCGCCCTGCGAGCATCTCCCGCTTATGGCGGAAGAAATAGTTCCGAATAAGCTTAGTGAGTAGATGAAAAATGGTACATCTTTTAAAAAACAAACTTTGAGAGTAAGTCAAAAAGCTGATTCAGGGCACTTCCCCTCCTTTTCAAGGCAATGTTATTAAGTCAAGCGCGAAGTTTAATCAGCGCTGTCATTCCGGGCTTGTCCCGGAATCTTTCTTTCGACGTAGTCATTCTTAAATGGAATCCAATAAATTCTAAAAAAAACCTTCGGGCAATTCATTAGATTAGCTACGCTGAACTCGCGCTGCTCGGTTCCGTGACAAGCACGGGATGACACTCCGAGGAAAGTTTGTTCCTTCCATTAATGATATTGATTTTCAAGGAGGGGTGCCCGTAGGGCGGGGTGGTTTTGTATGATAAAAATCAGTCAAATTTTAAATGCGAAATCCATGACTCCCGGCGCTGTCGCTTTTACGATTATGCTCAAAAACAAAGCGCCGTCTGCTTCATGCAAACGGCGCTGTTCATTTATAGGGTGACGCTTAAGCCTCTTACCTCAAGTACTTAAAGCGGTTTTCCAGATCGTAGTATATGCGGTCGGCTACCTCCTCAAAAGTGCCTACTCCATCAATTGCCGATACCTCATACAGCTCCTTGTACCGGTTGAGAACCGTAATGCTTTTGGTCTCATGATCCAACAGTCGCTGAATAATCTTCTGGGTGGTTGTATCGTAGGGCATGCAGCTGTCCGTTTTGCTTCGGGCATCCAACCGCTGAACCAGCTCTAGCGTAGGAACCACCAGCTCAATAAAACGCGAGATCTTCATCCCATGCTTCTTCAGAATTCCCTCTAGAATGTACGACTGCACCAGCGTGCGGGGGAATCCCTTAAACACGTACCCTTTCGAGTTTTTGGTCGCCTCAATTTTCTTCTCTATAAGTGGAACCACAATATCGTCGGGTACCATCTGTCCATTCTCAAACAGATCCTTTATTTTCTTCCCGATTTCGGTGTCTTGCAGAATCTCATCCTCCAGCATCTTTCCTGTCGACAGGTACTCCAGCCCATACTTTTGGGCTAGTGCCAAACCCTGCGATCCTCGTCCCGATCCCGGATAGCCCAGAATTAAGATGTTGAGCATCTGCTTGCTCATCTCCTCGTCAATGATACACTCAATGTCGTTGGTGATTAGCTCAATTGGTTGCGATCCGTTTACCGACTTGCAGATACCTCGCTCCTTAAAGAAGTCCAGTACCGGCAGCGTCTTTTCCTGGTACTCGCGCAAACGCTTTTTGATAACCACCTCGTTGTCGTCGCTGCGGCTTTGAACCTTGGCACGTCCCAGCAGTCGGTTTACCGACTCCTCTTCCGGAACCTCGATGTTGATCAGGCAGTTCAGGTGCGTGTTCAGGTTGATCATCAGCCCCTCCAAAATGTAGGCCTGCACGTAGGTACGCGGAAATCCGTCAAACAAAAATCCGTTGGCATCCGGATTGTCCTTAATCGTCTTCTCGATTATCTGAACAATAATCTCGTCCGATACCAGTCCACCCTCGGCAATAATGCTTTTGGCCTCTAGTCCAATTTTCGTCCCCGCTTTTAGCTCCTCGCGGAGCAAATCGCCGGTCGATATGTAGTGTAGCTTGTACTTTTTGATGAGAAACTCCGACTGGGTTCCCTTTCCCGCACCAGGAGCACCAAACAAGGCAATGTTTATCATGGAAAGATGTGTTATTGCGTGCAAATATAGGCTAATTACCGTAGGGGCATACTATCTGTATGCCCTATTTGTAAAACCCGTGGCAAAATTAGCGACGTTTTTCCAACCTCATCCGAACGTAGGTTCGACCACCGCGCTTTCGCGTTTAAGATTAGAGGTTAACTTAATGTTGACTTGAATAGGTCGATTTTTATCATTCAGTACAGACTTACTCTCAAAGTTTTTTTTAAATAGATGGTTCGTTTTTCATCTAGTCACGAAGCTTGCTCGGAGCCATTCCCCTCCTTCGTAAGGCAATGTCATATAGTTAGGGTGAAATTTTCCTCGGAGTGTCATCTCGTGCTTGTCACGGAACCGAGCAGCGCGAGTTCAGCGTAGCTAATCTAATGAATTGCCCGAAGGGCTTTTTTTAGAATCTATTGGATTCCTCTTATTATTTCGGGACAAGCCCGGAATAATAGCGCTTATTAAACTTCGCGCTTAACCCAATGACATTGGCCCGCAGGGCGGGGTGGTTGCCAAATGAATCAATCGTGTTCATACTCTATATCCCTAAGTATCGACCCTCTCCAATGAAAAAATTACATACGACATCCCCCATACAGCATTCCCTACGGTAAAATGCTACCCCCTTGCCATCCGTCTTCTGGCCGCAAGGTACAGCAGCCCAATCGGGAAAAACAGCAGGCACAAACCCCCTACCAGCACAACGTGCCTTCGCGATACCGTCTCCCGTACAAGTATCCCCTTCAGACTCTTTGCTGATCCCAAGGTGCAAACTAGTATCGGTATACATAATGGAAGGTTCGCTACCATCGCATCTACCGCATTCGAAAATCCCTCCTCGCGGCCCATCAAATAGGCAAATTGTAAACCCATTAACCAAACACTCCATAGAATGGACAGACCTGTAATCTGCCCCGAATTGTACTTTTGTTGACTCATAGTTGTTATTATTTTTACTTCTCCAGCTTTAAAAAATCGCCATCAGTAATCATTAGCTTCACCCCATTTGTTTGAAAAGGAATGTTACTCCTATTCATATTAGCTTGTTTAAGTTTTGTTGGTTTAATTCAGGCTCCCAATACATGGGCCTATAATTTATATAGCGACTTAATTTCGGTATCTACCTACCAGAGCGTGGTGCCTTCGCAATACGTGAACCTCTACAGGTATCTCCTTTGTCGATTTTGTCGTAGAGGCATACTGAATGTATGCCCGTTTTAATAACCACGCGTCTCAACCCGTGGCAAAAGCGTCTAAGCTCGCTCAGCCCCGAAAGGGGTTGAACATCCTCGCTATCGTACTCGAGAGTTCGTTAGTGACATGTTCAACCTCTTAGATGCTGAATTGTCGGACGTCAGTAGCCGTGCTATCATCCAAACAGGGAAGAACAATTTCTAATGTTTCCAGTAATCTTTCCCTTTATTATATTTTAGAAAGAACGAACTAGGGGAGTAGCATTTGTAGTATTTTGTTTTAAACATGCTCTTTTGACCGCAATACTGATCCTCTTTGAATTCAAAGAATAGGCTTTCAGGATTGTTGCTAATTTCTGAAACGTAAAACTCATTTTCAACTCTTACTA